>CAZCBD010000075.1:0-11984 GCA_964496755.1 uncultured Melioribacteraceae bacterium | reverse complement strand
TAACTATAAATAGAACGATTCAATAAAAAGAAAATCAATATTCCCAAAACCAAAGCACTTAAAACCACCAATGAAGATTCCACCAAAAATTGATGACCTAATTGTATTCTTCGCGCACCAATAACTTTTCTTATTCCAACCTCTTTAAATTTGTCGTTAAATTTAGAAGTAGAAAGATTCATAAAATTAAAACAAGCAATTAGCATTACAAGAAAACTGGCAAAAAGAAAAATATAAACAAACATTCTCTTACCTTTCGCCCCTGTATCACTATAACCGTCATAATGCCAATGTATTTCCGTAAGATTTCTAAGTACAAATTTTATTCTTTTCGCAAAACTTTCGCCTACTTTTGACGAAAGCATTGTGTTTAGTTTTTTCGTAAAATCGGCAACAGAAGCATTTTCTCTAAGCTGAACATAAATAAGATCCTGCCCCCATTGCCCCCAAGGATTTTTATTCACAATACCCATTGCTTTTAGGGAAGAATAAGAGGCTATCATTTCTAAAGGCAAATGAGTGTTTTTCGGAAGATCTTTAAAAATTCCGGTTACCGTCATCTGATAATTATCGTAATTTATACTTTTACCAATAGCTTCGGAATTCCCGAAATATTTTTGTGCCATTGATTCCGAAATAATTATTGAAAGCGGATTATCTAATGCCGTTAATTTATTTCCCTTCACAAATTTAATTGTAAAAATTTGCAACATTTCCAGTTCGGCAAAATAAAAGTTGTTTTCTTTCTTTTTTAATTTATTTGGTAATTCTACTTTTCCTATTCCCGCACGCAATTTGCAAGCATTAACAACTTCGGGTAATTTATTCCTCACATCAGTTGAAATACCGGGCATAGCACCTGCAAATCTCATTTTAGCACTTGAGCCGCCCCACTCAACCGCTACTCGGTATGTATTTTCTCCATTCTTCTGAAATTCGTCGAAACTATTTTCATAAATAACATAAACAAGCATTAGAAGCGAAACAGCAAAGCCAAGAGCCAAGCCGGTAATATTTAATGCCGAAAACCACTTGTTCTTTTTAATGTTTCTAATTGCTAATTTTAAATAATTTGTAAACATTTTAATTCTCCATTTTCAATATTTCAAACATAATTCCCACTGAAATCACATCGAAATTATTCATATTTAATCGACTCTACCGGATTAGCCGATGCTGCCCTAACTGTCTGAAAACTTACCGTTAAAAGAGCAATTACAAGTGCCAATGTTCCTGAAAACAAAAATATCCACAAGCTTATGTTAATATGATAAGCAAAATTCTGAACCCATTTATTCATGGTAATCCATGCAATAGGCCAAGCTATAACATTGGCAAGAAGAATCCATAAGATGAAATCCTTTAAAAGTATTCTAACAATTCTAAAAACAGATGCTCCTAAAATTTTTCTTATACCAATCTCCTTTATTCTTTGTTCAATCATCAGGGAAATCAATCCAAGTAATCCGAGAGAAGAAATTAAAATTGCTAATAATGTAAACCACATTAAAACTTTACCTACTCGTTGTTCGGATCTGTATTGAGCATCAAGCGTCTCATCAAATAATTTAAATTCAAACGGATAATTCGGGCTATATCTTTTCCAAAGATTTTTTATAAAACTTATTGTTTGTTGCATATCTTCAGCTTTAACCCTCATTGTAATATAGCTGAAGCTTGAGAAATTCTTTTTCGTATTTGGCCAAAGTATTAAAGGCTCAATATTATTATGCAGAGATTTAAAATGAAAATCTTTAATAACGCCAATTATTTTACCACTGCAGCCCCAAAGTTTAAATTGCTTGCCAACCGGAGATTTCATGCCCATAGCCTTAACAGCCGCTTCATTAACCACATAGGCATTGGTAGCATCAGTTGAAAAATCTTTTGAATAAAACCTTCCTTTCACCATTTTAATATCATATGTTTTCAGAAAATCGTAATCTATTCTGAGTACTTGCATAATCACATTATTTTTTTGTTTACCCTCCCAACTTATACTGCTTGTTCCTTGTCTAATATCACCGGTTACAAACTCATTTGCCGTTGCACTGATAATATTGGGATATTGCCGTAAATCATTTTTCACAGCTTCATATTTTGCAGCCATATCACCACTCATTTTCACATAAATCAAATTTTCTTTATTATAGCCAAGGTTTGCATTTCTCATAAACTTAATCTGATTATAAACTACAAATGAACCGATAATAATAATGATTGAAAGTGAAAATTGGAGAGCAACGAGAGCTTTTCTAAATATATTCCCTTTGGAAGTTAAATTTATATTATCCTTTAATACTTTTATAGGCATAAAAGAGGAGAGAAAAAATGCCGGATAACCGGCTGAAAAAACCGTAGTAATGAACAAAATAATAATAGCCCCTAAAATAAATTGGCCACTTAAATAATCAATAATAAGATTTTTTCCAGTCAAACTACTAAAATACGGAAGTGATAATTCTGCCAAAATAATGGCTAAAATAAATGCTAATAATAGAAAGCAAAACGATTCACCTAAAAATTGAAATATAATATCAATTTTTTTTCCTCCTATTACTTTACGCACCCCTATTTCCTTGGCACGCTTTAGGGAATGAGCAGTTGAGATATTCATAAAATTTATACACGCAATTATCAGTATAAACAGAGCAATAACTGCAAATAGGTAAATGTATTTGATATCACCGTGTGTATTTGTTTCCAACCGAAAATTAGAGTATAAATGAATATCTTTTACAGGTTGAAGAAAAACTTGTGTGCCTGATGTAACTCCTCCTCCCATATATTTTCCCATACAATTTTCTATTTTTCTTTCAATGCTTTTTATATTCTGATTTTCTTTAATAAACAAATAAGTTGTTGTGAAAGAATCGCCCCAATAGTTTAAATCCCTAATACTTTTCCAAAAATCAAACGAAATTATGGCACTTGTTTGTATATGAGAATTATGAGGTATATTTTTTATAACTCCGGTAACTTTTAGTCTAAACTCCAAATTATTGCCTAATTGAAATGTTAGAATTTTACCCAGTGGATTTATATTCGGGAAATATTTTTTTGCCATTTCTTCCGTACAAATAATAGAAAAGGGTTCATTTAAAGCTGTCTGCTGATCTCCTTGAATAAAAGGAAATGTAAAAATTTTCAAAAATTCAGGATCTGCAAAAGAAACCTTTGCTTGAAGGTTTTTTCCCTTATAGTTAAAAAATAGTGGCACAGGTATTTTAGTGTAGCGTGCCGAATTTGTTATTTGAGAATAATTATTCTTTAAAACCCCTGCAAGAGGAGCCGGTGTTAATACCGAGTATTTTTGTTCACTTTTTTCTTTCCATGTAACTCTATATAGATTATCCACATTTTTGTGGAATTTGTCGAAACTTAATTCATCTTGCACCCATAAGGCAATAATAATAAAGCAAGCCAAAGCAATTGCCAAACCAAAAATATTAATCCAATAATTTTTAGAGCGAAACAAGCTTCTGAATGCTAATTTTAAATAATTTTTAAACATAATTTATTTTCCTTTAATCATCTGAAAGCCAGCCGTCGCTTAATTTTATTATTCTATTTCCGTACTTTGCATTCTCATCCGAATGTGTTACTTGAATAATGGTTGTACCTTCATTATTTAATCTTTTAAGAAGTTCCATTATTTCTTTGCCCTGAGTAGTATGTAGATTTCCGGTTGGCTCATCTGCTAAAATTAATTTTGGTTTTGCAATAATTGCACGTGCTATTGCAACTAACTGTTGCTGTCCTCCTGAAAGTTGATTAGGAAAAAGATCTTTTTTAGCAACTATATTAAATCGATCCAAAACTTCGGCAACTAATCCTTTGCGTACATTTGCTTTTACCTTTTGATAAAGCAGTGGTGTTTCTATATTTTCATAAACTGTTAGTTCATCAATTAAATGATATTGTTGGAATACAAAGCCAATATGAGATTTGTGCAAATTTGTTAATTTCCGTTCATTCATTTTGTGAACCGGTTCACCATAAAATAAATATTCACCGTTAGAAGGTTTATCTAACATTCCTAAAATATATAGTAAGGTAGATTTACCTGCCCCACTTGGCCCCATTATAGAAACAAATTCGCCTTCTTCAATTTTCAAATCAATGTTTCTCAAAACAAATGTTTTAACAAATTTATTAGTGTAATATTTTTCTATTTCTTTAAGTTCTATCATTATAAAATCCTTGCTTTTTAGTTTGCAGTTATTAGTTGCCGGTTTTTAGTTTTATTTAGTTTGTGTAAGTTTTTTTCTACGTATTTTAATTTTTTTGGTAAGGTTAATTGATATTCTGTTTCCGAAGCCGAACCCATTGAAATTTGTAAAAATTTAATTAAATCTTTGGAATTATTTCTACCACTGCCTTCTGCAATACTTGTTGGAATTGAAGAACAAGATCTTCTAATCTGAGAAACTAATCTCTGAGAAACTAATCCGGACTTTTCTACATTCTGAAAAGTTTTTTTAATATTATATGTTTTCCAACTCAACAAATGGCTTTTTCTCCGAACATTTAACCGCTTAAAATCTTGCATAATTTCTCCATTAACCTCTAACTGAAAACCATTAGCTAACAACAAACAACCGACAACTGTAAACTGATAACCGACAATTACACATAAAACTTCTCATTAAAATTCTCAGTAACAATTTGACCGTCAAATAGATGAATCACCCTATTACCATATTCTGCATAAGCCGGAGAGTGAGTAACCATAATAACAGTTGTACCTTCTTCATTTAGCTGAGTTAATAAATTCATAACCTCATCACCGCGCGAAGAATCAAGATTACCGGTAGGCTCATCGGCTAAAATAATTTTGGGTTTGCTTACTAAAGCTCTTGCAACGGCAACTCTTTGCTGCTGACCACCGGAAAGTTGCTGAGGGAAATGTTTTGCTCTGTGCATAATTTCCATTTTTTCCAATATTTCATTTACTTTTCTTTTTCTGGCAGATGGTGATACTTTCAAATAAAGCAAAGGCAATTCAACATTTTCAAAAACCGTTAATTCATCAATTAAATTAAAGCTCTGGAAAACAAAACCGATATTTTCCTTTCTAAGATTTGCTCTTTGTCTTTCATTAAATTTTGAAACCTCATGATCAAAAAAATAATATTCACCGCTTGTGGGGTTATCAAGCAAACCGATTATATTAAGCAATGTAGATTTGCCACAACCCGAAGGACCCATAATTGAAACAAATTCACCTTTACCAATTTCAATATTAACTTCATTTAGTGCTGTAGTTTCAACTTCATCTGTTGAATAGACTTTTGTAAGATTTTTAATACTTAACATGTAACTCTCAATTTATTATTATTTACTTTTCTAATTCAAAATTAATTTATCAATTTCTTTATAATTCTCATACGAAGAGGTAATCACCTTTTCACCCGGTTTTAAGCCTGCAATAACTTCAAATTTAAGCGGATTTTGTCTTCCGAGTGTAATCTTTCTTTTGGTTGCAAAATTCCCTGACGGATCTACCACAAAAATCCACTGTCCGCCTGTAGATTGATAAAAAGCCCCTGCATCTACCAAAACAGCATCTTCAAGTTTTCCAAGCTCTAACTCCACATGAAAAGTTTGACCTCGTCTAATATCTTCAGGAGCTTTATCAATGAATTGCATATCAACTAAAAACTTACCTTCTTTAACTTGTACATAAACGGTTTTTATTTTTAAGTAAAAGGTTTTACCGCCAAATTTAAATTTACCTTTTTGCCCCACCTGCACCCGCGAAATATAAAACTCGTCAATAGAAACAGCAATTTTATATGAATTAATATTATCAATTTGCCCAAGTCTGTAACCATTAGAAATTGTTTGCCCAATCTCGGCATTCAGGGCAGTAAGTTGGCCATCAATAGGGGCACGCACGGTTAAATTATTAAGCTGATTTTCAACTAAACTTAATTGCTTTTGCATTCTTTCAATGCTCATTTCAACTTGTTTTAATGTTTGAATGCTTGCGGCAGAATCTTTTTCCGCATAAATTTTTGTTAATTGATAACTTTGCTTATAATAATCATAATTTTCTTTTGCAGTTTGAAATTCATAATCCGAAGTTAATTTTTTTTCTTTTAGTCTTTTGCTCAAATTATAATTTCGTTGTGCTTTAAGCAATTCCATTCTTAGTCTAAGTAATTCATTCTGTCGGTTTATTCTATTTTGCTCGGTTTGCAACTGAAACGTGCGAAGCTGACTTTCCGCTTGTAAAAAGTTTGATTGATTATTCATTACTTGTAATTTTAGGTTTCTATTTTCGAAGCGTACAATCGGATCCCCCACTTTTAATAACGCCCCTTCTTCAACGTATTTTTCAACTACACGGCCACCATCAATTACATCTAAATAAAAAGTTTGAATTGGTTGCGCTGTTCCGGTAACTGGTATATATTCTTGAAATTTATCCTTAGTAACCTCACATATTGTAACTCTTTCTTTTTCAACATTCAATCTTGAACTATTATCACTCAATAAAAAAACATAAATCACAAAAAAAAGAAACAATACGGACAAAGCAATTGCCGATATTTTTTTCAAAGTCCATCTTTTCTTTTTAATAATTTTATCCATTCCCATAAATCTGCTCGCATAATTAAAAAACAATTATTCCATACGGGCAATAAGTGTGCCGCCCGAATTTTTGTTCAATTTTATTGATTTTTCTTCAATTCTATCCCTTAATTTGTTCGAATTTAGAAATTCATTGTCCGCCATCGCACATAATTGTTCTTTATCGAACATATTAGTATTATTATTATTTACTGTTTCTTTACAAATTAAATAGGAATAATTTTTGTAAATTCTTTTTAAACATCTGAGGAAATAATGTTAAGCGACGATAAAGCAAAAGTTTTAATAGTAGACGATAACGAAGATATTTTGTTTGCAGCAAAATTACTTTTAAAACCCTATTCAAAATTTATTCAAACGGAAAAATCGCCTGAATTACTACCGGAAATTTTATCAAATAATACATTCGACGTAATTTTTTTGGACATGAATTATACAAAAGATATTACAAGCGGCGAAGAAGGTTTTTATTGGTTAAAAGAAATTATGAAAATTGATCCCTTAATTGTTGTTATTCTAATAACAGCATATGGCGATATTGAAATGGCTGTGAGGGGAGTTAAAATGGGAGCAACCGATTTTATTATTAAACCTTGGCAAAACGAAAAATTTTTGGCAACCTTTTTCTCTGCGGTTAAATTAAGAAAATCAAATATTCAATTAATGGAATTACAAAAAAAGCATAAGGAAATAAGTAGTTATCTCAATATTAAAAAATGGGATTTAATTGGTAATTCAAAGGCAATGCAAAAAGTTTTCCAATCAATCCGGAAAGTAGCCGCTACCGATGCAAATGTTTTAATTCTTGGAGAAAACGGAACGGGTAAAGAATTAGTAGCCCGCGCCCTACATAATGAATCCAACAGATCGGGCGAGGTTTTTATTAGTGTTGATATGGGGGCAATTACTTATTCATTATTCGAAAGCGAACTTTTTGGCCATAAAAAAGGAGCTTTTACCGATGCAAAAGAAAATCGTGTAGGCAGATTTGAACTTGCTGAGGGAGGAACCTTATTTTTAGATGAAATTGGAAATCTTTCATTAGATCTTCAAGCAAAATTACTTACGGTTTTGCAAAATAGAAAAGTACAACCAATTGGGTCAAACGAATTTAAAGATATTAATATTCGATTAATTTGCGCTACTAATAAAAGTATTGCCAAACTAAAAGATAATAATCATTTCAGACAGGATCTTTTGTATAGAATAAATACTGTGGAAATTCACCTCCCTCCTTTAAGAGAAAGAGAAGACGATATTAATTTGCTAGCTGAATATTTCTTGGAATTTTATAAAACAAAATATCAAAAAAAAGATCTGAAATTTGATAAATCAACTATCAGAAAATTTATGAATTATGACTGGCCGGGAAATGTTAGAGAATTGCAACATGCTATAGAAAGAGCTATTATTCTTTCGGAAGGTGATTTGCTTTTGCCTTCGGATTTCTTTTTTTGTTCAACTTCAGAAAATAGTAACATTGAAAACCATTTTGAAAACGAACAAAATTGCAATTTAGAAGAAATTGAAAAAAAAATAATTAAAAAAGTATTAATAAAATTTGAAGGAAATGTATCGAAAGCGTCGAAAGAACTGGGACTGACCCGAACATCATTATACAGAAGAATTGAAAAGTACGGACTTTAATATGAAAGATTTTAGGGTTAAAATATTTTTTAGAGTTTTTCTAATCACAATCAATATATGGCTTATTTTTTATCTTTATTATAGTCAAGAGTCTTTTATTTTTCCCGTAATTGTTGCAATTATATTAATTATTCAAATGTATAAGTTATTCAACTTTCTTGATTTAACAAATCAAGAAACCATAAGATTTTTAGAAGCAATTAAATATTCCGATTTCACTCAAACCTTCTCTCCAAAAATTGGAGGGAACTCTTTTATTCAATTATCTAAAACTTTTAACGAAATAATTGAAAAATTCAAAAAAGAAAAAAGAGAAAAAACAGAAGCATTAAAATATTTTCAAAATGTGTTGCAGCATATTGAAATAGCATTGTTTTCATTCAATCAGAATGGAGAAATTGAAATACTTAATAGGGCAACAAAAAAACTATTCGGATGTTCAATATTAAAAAATATTAGTGCAATAAAACACTTATCCCCCCAATTATTCGAAATAATTACTTCAAATTCGAATAAAATCAAACTTCTGAGAAAGGTTGAAATTAATAACGAATTATACCATTTATATATTACTTCAACAAAATTTAAAATAAACAATAACACGTTACGTTTAATTTCAATTCAAAATTTCCAAACAGAAATTGAAGAAAATGAATTGGAAGCATGGCAAAATTTAATAAAAGTTCTAACTCATGAAATTATGAATTCGGTTACTCCAATTTCTTCTTTAGCTGAAACCATGAAAAACACACTTATTAATGCCGACAACACATTTTTTGAACAAGAAGAAAATTTTTCAGATTTCAAAAAATCAATTATTACAATTGAAAAAAGAAGCGAAGCTTTAACAAACTTTGTAAATAAATTCAGAAATATTTCAAATATTCCCAAACCGGTTTTTAGAAGCGTAACCGTTATTAATTTGCTTGAAAGGATTGAAACACTTTTTAAAAAGGAATTAGATAAAAATAATATTAAGCTTGAAATAAATGTAGCACCTAAGCAAATACAGATATATGCCGATTCCGAACAAATTGAACAAGTAATAATAAATCTGGTTATTAATTCTATAAAAGCATTGAAAAATAAATCGGAAAAACTAATTAGGCTGTCGGCTTATTTAAGTAAAGGAAATTTTACTACATTAGAGGTTTACGATAATGGGTGCGGTATTAATTATTCTATTCAAGATAAAATATTTATTCCTTTCTTTACAACTACGGAAAACGGTTCCGGGATAGGATTAAACATTGCAAAACAAATAATGCGACTCCACAAAGGAACAATTAGAGTAAATTCCACGCCCGATAAAGAAAGCAAATTTATTTTAACTTTTTATTAATTGAATTATTTTTGATGATAAAAGAAAGCGGAGGTGCCGGGAGTCAACCCGGAATTAGTTCTTTATTTGCAATAAGGTACAATGCCCTGATAATAGAGTGTCCGAAATTACTTTCTTTGGGAATCTACTTTGTGATTAATAATTTGGTTACTTGTTATTATTTATAATGCACTACCGTTTAAGATGATAAAAACTTTTCGAGATTTTTATATGCTTCTTTGTGCTTTCCCGCATTCATTCGTTCAAGGTTTCGTTGCTTCCATCTGACTGAAGGTAATACATCTATATTTTTTAATCCAAGTAATTCCCATTTGGGTTCTTTTCGTTTGAATGATAAAAGAAATTCCTTTTCATCATCATTTAGCGAAATTTTAATTAGTTCTTTTAATGTATTGAATGTATCTGTTAATTCACTTAGTTTTAGATTATCTTCTGTCATTCCTGAAAACTCCCGTTCGAACTCGGTAGATAAATCATTCATATTCGGATCAAGAACTTCAACTATTGGTCTTCTATGACTGATAAGGTAAACAAGAAACGCTTTTCTTATTTCCTCTGTAAATCCTTCATTCTCCAATAATAGTTTAACGTCAAATAAATCCCTTGGATGTTGTCTATCCAGAGCGGCACATATTTTACCACCATATAAATCGGGTAGTGATAAACATTGCATCTTCAAGGATAGCTCAAACATATCTTCTGCTCTGGTGCAAAGTGTTATTTTCTCGGGTTTGTAAACTGAACCTCTGATTACAGTATTAAGTTCTATCTTTATTAAGGCATCATTTGCTCTGACCTGTATACCACTTAAGTATTCGGTATCGTTGAGTTTACGCTCAATAATTTGTGCACTGGGTATTGATAGTTTAATTGAATTACCTAACACCTTTAGCTTGTTAGTAATGCCTGTTAATGTAGTATCTCTATCTTCAATGGGTAAATAAACCAAATCAATATCAACTGAAAGACGTGGTAAATTCCGAATGAAGAAATTAATTGCAGTACCACCTTTTAACGCAAATTCTTTATACTGATTTATTAACGGCAGAACTTTTAATAATAATTCAGCTTGTTTGTAATAAGGACTATCTTTCATTTTCTTTCGGCACTGTTATGTTATATTTTTTATTGAATATACCATTTTTTACAACACTTAATTTTCCTTTTCCGAAATCGACTTTTGTAAGATCTAAATCGTTTATCCAGGTGTGATTGTTTATTTCTGCCATCCACATAAATATACGCTTCACTTTATATGATTTGCATTTCTCGAGAAGCTGCTGCACCATCTTCGGACGAAGAGTACTCAGGCTCTCCATTATTAAAGTCGCTTCATTAAAAGATTGCTCTGACGGTATTAAATATATCATCTCCATTGCCGCCAACTCGGGTGAAGATATTCCTATCTCAAATCCTTCCGCTTTATATTTAGTAAAAAATTTTTCTTCATGATATGGAAACACTTCGGTTTTCTTAAATACAATATTTTGCAATTTTTTCAGAAGAACATTGTAACTCTCACCCCGGTTGCCAAACAAGTATTTCTTAGTTACTCTCGCAAAGTGTCCATATCCCTTCAACTCAAGAGCGGTTCTTGCTCCAGCATGTAAGCTGGTTTTATTTCTATTCTGCAATCCATATATAACACCTTCCCAACTAACTTTATCATCAAATAGTTTATATGCACCACGTGTATATAGTTCTATCCATCTCGAATTTTTATACCTTTTAAGTAGTTGCGGAGAATAACCTAAGCGCTCTAACTCTTTTACAGTCTTGATTGTACCACGAGGCCAACTTTTTATAAGTTGGTTAATTTTTGTTGTGTTTTGTATACTATTCATATACTAATTCCCACATATTTTAACCTAAGTTAATATTTATTATATTTCATATACTATATATATACTAAATTATACATTTAATAACCAATAAAAGATTTTAAATCGATAGATACAATTCTTAAACTATCTCCTTCCTTTAGCTCTTATAATACCTAAAAGAACGAATTACAATTTCTGCAGAAGAAAGCTGAATTCGGAATAATTCTTCAAATTCTGTTATTATTGTTTTTAAAAGCATTAAAGTTTAATTGATAGTATAAGTAACCGGTTCAACTAAGACTACTAGATATGAACAAAACTTTCAATAGTTGAGCCAAACCAATACCGAACTACTGAAAATCAGAATAAATATCACTTCCCGAAACAGAGAACGGACGTGGGTTCGATTCCCACTGCCATATCAAACGCGGCGATGTCATGACTCGAGTCTCAAAGACCCTATTCAGAGTCATCATCTTTCTCTTTCAGCTGCTTGATTACCCGGTCAAAGTCGCTTTCGAAAAGGCGGTCCTGCACAATGCGGTATTTTTCAAATTCACTTTCGGCATGAG
>CAZCBD010000074.1:0-12051 GCA_964496755.1 uncultured Melioribacteraceae bacterium | reverse complement strand
TCTAAATTAGGAAAATTTGTTTTAATTTGAGATTTAATTTCATTACATAAAGAATTGGCAAGCGTTCTTAGTGGAAGTGAATATATTAACTTCCTTGGATATTCTTCGGTAGTTTGCTCCCCATTTTTCCACTTCATCCAATTATATATAAATGGTCCTAATACTGCCCATGTTTTTCCGCTCCCTGTAGGGGCCTGTAAAATTATACTCTTCTCATTGAAAATTTTATTGGCTATATCGACCTGATATTTGTAAGGTTCAAATCCAGTTAGTTTCTTGAAAAAAATAGAATATTCTATGCTTCCCCGAATGTCTTCTTTAGGCCTAAATTGCAACGAATCATTTCCTTTTATCATTCTTTCCTCCTTTTACCTCAGAACCTCACAAAGGCCGAATCCCAGACTGTTATGACTCCCGAATCCGGCTTCATATCCTATTTTCATCAATTCAGGAGCACCTGATAATGTAAATGGCAGCCTGTTGCCTTTTATAAATATTTCCGGTTTTCCGTTGGTTTTAATTTTTATTAAGCTTGTTAATTGTTTCGCACTTTTTGCTTTTTTTATATATTGCTCGTCCCACTGTAATAAAATATCATCCCCTTTGTAATCATCTTTTGTAATAAGTTTATATTTGTTTTTAAGATTATTATTAAGGATTTTATTTATTTCATTAATATCATCATAAAATCTGTAGTAGTATGGTTTGCTATTCCCACTCCTTCTTGTTGATAACACAATAGGGGAAAGCATTTTAAATTTCATATTTTTTGCAAAGACAGGTTCCTCAAGAGATTCAATTGATTGAATTTCAAAAGTACTTCTTATTCCTTCATAAACTATTTCCAATTTTTGTGCATTAAAAGCCCCTAAAACAACATTTTTCAGAAACTTATCTACAAGCGGCGAAGATATTATTAACGTAGCCAACGGGCTTTCTAATTTAAATATATCCCTCTGAGGTTTAATTCTGTTCAATCTCAGTGCCCAACAAAATAATTTATAATACTTCCCTTTTTCAACATAACCAACATCGTGCAAAAATTCTGCAAATTCAGGCGAACCGAATTTCAACATTTTATAAATAGCCGCACTAAGAGGATAATTGTAATTGGGAGTTAAATACTTATCAACACATTTAAGTAAAAGTTTTAATCTCATAAAGCCTCGAAATGAAAAATAACAATTCAGATAGACTTAAACCCTATTATTAATACTAAAGTCTCGAACCAAATTAATTTACAAATTAAAAAAAGGAATAACAATGATTGAAAACCATCAATTAAAAAGCCGTCAAAAAAAAGATGACGGCTTTTTAGGGGGAAATAGTTGAAGCTTATATTATTTCAACCTTAAACCATTTTTTCAGGTTTTACTTTTTCATCAAATTCTTCGGCGGTAAGCAAACCCAAGGCAATAGCAGCTTGTTTCAGAGTAGTGTTTTCGTTAAATGCTTTTTTAGCAACCTTAGCTGCATTATCATAACCGATATGCGGATTTAATGCTGTAACAAGCATCAACGAATTATTTAATAATTCATCAATTTTATCTTTATTGGGAGTAATTCCCACAACACAATTATCCGTAAAACTAACAGCGGCATTTGCAAGTAATCTAATAGATTGCAATAAATTATAAATCATCACAGGTTTAAAAACGTTCAATTCAAAATGACCTGTAGCACCGCCAATATTTATAGTAGTATCATTACCAATAACCTGAGCACAAACCATTGTAACAGCTTCGGCTTGAGTAGGATTAACCTTACCCGGCATAATTGAACTACCCGGCTCGTTTGCAGGCAGTGCAATTTCACCGATACCACAACGCGGGCCGGAGCCAAGTAATCTTATATCATTAGCAATCTTCATTAAAGAGCAAGCCAAAGTTTTCATCACGCCACTTGCTTCCACAATAGCATCATGTGCAGCAAGAGCCTCAAATTTATTTGGTGCAGTAACAAATTTTTCGCCGGAAATCTCGGAAATTTTCTGCGCCGATAATTCAGCAAATTTCGGATGAGTATTCAAACCCGTACCAACAGCAGTTCCACCAAGTGCAAGCTCTCTTAGTCTTGGCAAACAGCTGTTTATTCTATCCAATCCGTTGGAAAGCTGCTGAACATATCCGCTAAACTCTTGTCCCAAGGTTAAAGGCACTGCATCCATTAAATGAGTCCGACCAATTTTAACAATGTTTTCAAATTCGTTAGCCTTTTCAGAAAAAGCATCGCGTAATTTTTTAATTGAGGGAATAAGCAACCTTACAATTTGTTCCACTGCAGAAATATGCATAGCAGTAGGGAAAGTATCATTAGAAGATTGAGCTTTATTTACATCATCATTCGGATGAATAGGAACTTTGCTGCCAAGCACACCACCGGCCAGTTCAATTGCACGATTGGAAATAACCTCATTGGTATTCATATTTGTTTGGGTTCCACTACCCGTTTGCCAAACAACCAGAGGAAAATGTTCGTCAAGTTTTCCTTCAATTACTTCGTCGGCAGCACGAGCAATTAACTCTGCCTTTTCTTTTGGTAGTGATCCTAATTCCATATTTGTAAGGGCAGCGGCTTTTTTTAAAATTCCTAAAGCTCTGATTAATTCTCTGGGCATTTTTTCATACCCGATTTTGAAATTCATTAAAGACCTGGCGGTTTGCGCACCATAATACTTGTCGGATGGAACTTGCACTTCGCCCATAGTGTCTTTTTCTGTTCTGAAGCTCATAACTTTCCTTAATTTATTTGGAAAAAATATCTAAACGTCTTCCGCCAACAAACCTCTCTTTATAATACTTATTGGTAATTGAAGCAACAGAAACACCATTACCACTGGCATGCACAAATTTATTTTCGCCTAAGTAAATTCCCACATGGCCGGGATAAGCATCTTGACGCGTATTAAAAAAAACCAAATCGCCAAATTGCAACTCGGAAATAACTTCTATAAACTCCCCAACTCTGAATTGTTCGCTAGCAGTTCTCGGTAATTCCAAATCATCGGCATGATAATAAACATTTTTCGTAAATGCCGAACAGTCAATCCCATTTCGATTGCTCCCTCCCCATTTATAAGGAGTTTTTAAATATGAAATAATTTCAAATAACATTCTCTCACGCTTTGTTACCGGAATATTTTCAAGATTAACTACGTTATATTTTTTTTTGAATTCATTTAAATCAAAATTAAAATTATCCTTAGGCAAAGAATTATAACGATTATCCCCAATATTATTTGCAGTACTATTTTTATTTGTCTTTACAAGTTTCGAATTTGATGCAATATCAGAGGATTTAGATTCGGCAGAATTTGTATTAGCAATATCCCAATCATTTTCAGAAGTAAAACGGACTCTGGATTTTTGTCTATCTCTCGGTTTATTAGTTTCTTTTATCGGCTTATTATATCTAATTGAAGAAGTAGTAGGCGAACAAGCAACATTAAATAAAAGAATAAAAAAAAGACAATACTTAAGCAAGGTTTGTTTGTTTAACTTTAAATTAACTGACATTAAATTTTTTAATATTAAATTATCCAAGATATACTCGTAAATTTTTGCTTCGTGTTGTATGTCGTAATCGCCTGATAGCTTTTTCCTTTATTTGACGAACACGTTCGCGAGTTAAAGAAAACCTTTCCCCAATTTCCTCTAAAGTTAAAGAATGTTCCTCATTCAATCCAAAATATAATTTTATTACTTCGGCTTCGCGCTCGGTTAAGCTTGAAAGAGCCGATTCAATTTCACGCTTTAAGGAAGTTGACATCAAAGAAAAATCCGGAGTCGGTTGTGCCTCATTCTCTAACACATCAAGCAAGCGATTTTCATCGCCCGTTGCAAAAGGAGCATCAACCGAAACATGTCTTCCGGAAATCCGCAAAGTATCGGAAACTTCATCTAAATCCATTTCCAATTCTTTGGCTAATTCTTCCGGACTAGGTTCTCTTTCGTATTCTTGCTCCAAATTACTATAAGCTTTTGAAAGTTTGTTCAATGCACCAACTCTGTTAAGCGGTAATCTTACAATACGAGATTGTTCCGCCAAAGCTTGAAGAATTGATTGTCTAATCCACCAAACGGCATAAGAAATAAATTTGAATCCGCGCGTTTCATCAAATCTCTTTGCAGCTTTTATTAAGCCCAAGTTTCCTTCATTAATTAAATCCCCTAAAGTCAATCCTTGATTTTGATATTGCTTTGAAACACTAACAACAAAACGCAAATTTGCTTTTACTAATTTTTCCAGAGCTTCTTGGCTTCCTTTTCTAATTTGAATAGCAAGTTCAATTTCTTCTTCGGGGGTAAGTAAATCAACCTTGCCAATTTCTTGTAAATATTTGTCTAATGACTGACTTTCTCTGTTTGTGAACTGTCTTGTTATCTTCAAGTTCCCTCCTGAAAAACAGTTAATATTGAAGTTATTGAGTCATTTTTTAACGCCTATTTAAAGGGTAATAAATTTCACAATAAAATGAACAATTGTATAAAAAGTGATTAAATCTTAAATATATTAACATCAAATAAATTATCGAACAAAACATTTATTATTAAAACGTAAAGTCCAAATGGCATGTAATAAATATATATATGTTACTATTTTTTATCAAAATAAATTTTAAGAAAAAATTTTTTTCAAAAAACTTTTCCCTTTTAAAAAATTGTTCAGTCCAAAATAATGAGCAGCAGTTTGGCCAATGTCGGCAAATGTTTTCAATACCCCTAAACTCTTATTCGTAATTATTTTTTTTGATTTTTTATTGTACACTAAAAGCGGAACATATTCTCTTGAATGATCGGTTGATTTTACGGTCGGATCATTTCCGTGATCGGCAGTAATAATTAAAATATCCGAATCATCTAATTTATCGATTAATCGTGGTAAAAATGCGTCTGTTTCTTTCAGAGCTTCGGCAAACCCGAAAGGATCCAAGCGATGTCCGTAATGAATATCAAAGTCTACTAAATTTGTAAAAATAAAACTATTATCAAATTCTTGCATATATTTTTCGGTTGCAATTAATCCTTCTTTATTTGAGTTTGTTTTTATTTCAATATCAATATTTTTATGGTTAAACAATTCTGCTATTTTACCGATTGATATACTTCGAATTTTATTTTCAACTAAATATGTGTAAATAGTATCGGCCGGAGGAGGAACCGAAAAATCTTTTCTATAAAAATTTCTTTTATAATTTTTTGAAGTTCCTTCAAAAGGCCTTGCAATTACACGACAAACATTGAATTGATTAGTACAAACTTTTTTTCTGGCAATTTCACAAATTTTATAAAGCTCTTCATGCGGAATTACATTTTCGTGTGCTGCAATCTGAAAAACAGAATCGGCAGAAGTATAAACTATCGGATAACCGGTATTAAAATGTTGATCGCCCAATTCGTTAATAATAACAGTACCCGATGCGGCTTTATTCCCTAAAACTCCCTTCAACCTTGTTTCTTCTAAAAATAGTTGCAACATTTCTTTGGGAAAGCCATCCGTAAAAACATGAAATTTCTTTTTGTTTTCGATGCCGGCAATTTCCCAATGCCCTGTAGTGGAATCCTTGCCAACCGATTTTTCAGCCATTTTACCGTAAAACGCCCACGGGTTATCCGCTGGAGGAACTCCTTTTATGCTAATGATATTACCCAAACCAAGTTTCTGAAAATTATCCAATTTCAAACCATCAACAGCCTTGGCAATATTCTGTAATGTGTTTGTGCCCAAATCATTATATAAGTTTGCATCGGGTAATTGACCAACACCAACGCCATCCATAACAACAACAATAAAATTATTCAAAAGTTATGATTCCTGATTAAATACTTACAACATTAAATGCTTACAACCTTATTTCCGTTTTTTTCGAGGGCTTTGTTTAGTGCTAATTCCGCATTGTGCAATGCAATATCAACATCAGTTATATTTATGGTTGAGGCTACTCCGGCCGATATCGTATATGTGGTTTGTTTGATATTAACCGCCATAGGATGTCTGGCAATTTTAACCCGGAGTTTTTCCGCCCAAAGGTATGCATCGTTTGATGGTAAATTAAAAAAGTAAACGCATAATATTTTTTCGCTTAATCGTCCGAATAAAGAAAATTCGGGTAATTCATCTTTAATTATTTCTACAATTTTTATTAGCACTTGATGAAACGGATTACCCTCGAATAATGATTCCTGCACAATAAAATCATCGATTTTAATCAATGCAATTGCACCGGAATTTAATTTCACCAGTTTAGCTTTTAACAAATCCGATTGCAAGCGTTCTACAAATGTTTTATAATTTAATATTTTTGTTTCAACGTCAACAGAAAGCATATTCTTTAGGAGATTTTGTGTGGAATATGAATAAGTTATAAATGAAAATATTCTTGAGGCATTTAAAATAAATTTAATATCCGCAGAAGAATAGGTGTCTTTTTTTAAACTTTCAAAACAAAGAGCACCATAAAATTGACCTTTATATATTAATGGAACAGCGAGGAACGAGCCATCGAAAGCAACATCTTCGGATTTTGAAAAGCGTTTTGTTTCGATTGTGGAAGTATCTTTTCTGAATACCGGCAACCCACTCATTATTGCTTCACCAACCAAGGTTTTGTTCAGTTCAATCTCTAAATTTTCTCCCACATATTTCAGTGTTGTTTTATTAAGTATTTTTGCAGTTTTAAATTTTTGTTCGTCCGGATTAAAATAAACAAAAGCGAAAGCATCCCAATCAATTAAATTTTTAATTGCAATTTCAAGTGCTTCGTAAAATTCATCTTGATTTGAAAAATTTCTATCTTCGGCCAAAATACTAAGAATTGCCTTGAGTCTGATTTCGGATCTGCTTTCATTAAATTTGTCTTCAAAAATTGTAATTAAAATTGAAAGCAACCGAACAAATCTACCAAGAGCATAAATTGTTTGAATTGTAAATGCATCAAAATCTTTGGAATCTAAAGCCAGTATTCCTGTAATTTCATTATTATGAAACATAGGTACACCAACAAAACTTTTTATACCCTGTTTGGTATCGTAATATCTAATCACATCGTCTTCAGCGGTTGGTTTAATATCCGCAAGCAATTACGGCTCTTCGTTTTTAACAATTGCACTCAGGATGTCATTTTCAATATCGAATTTACGCTGAGAAATATCCTTTGAACTTGAAACAAATTTTTCGATTGTTAAACGATTTTTTCCTTTGTTGAACCAAAAGTAAATAGCAGTATGAGCTTGAAAAGAAACTTTTGCAACCGTTAATATTTTTTCAACCACATAATTAAACTGTTTATCGTATTCCAGGTTTTTTGGTAATACATCTTTGGCGATCTTTTCAAATTCGCTTTTTAAATCAGGCGGTTTAAAATGATGGTCAGATGAACTTGTTAAATCGGATTTAATGAAGTCTGCTGCGGCAATTTCGATATTTTTGTTATTATTTAATATTACAAAATCTTCGCCATCATCGGTTTTGTATGTTTTGTTCTCAATCTCATTTTCAAAATCGTTTAATTCCGCTTGTTCTTCTTCCAAAACGGAATCATCAATTTTCATTGATATTGCTTTGCCCCGAAGAAAAATTATAAATCCAACATATACCACGGTTAAAACCGAAGCTATAATTTTAACTGTGATATTGTCTATAAAAAATATTAGGCTCATAAAGACGGGCACTAATAAAAATATAACTAATCTCTTTTTATTTCTACTTGAAATAGGCATAAATGAATATGAATAATTTTATCCAAATTTTCTTGTAAATGTACGAAAGAAAGTTCCTAATTTCTACAGTTTTTATTTCGAAAAAAGTAAATTTATTCGTTTCTGTATTTCTTTTTTACCGGTTCCGTTATGAGAAGAAAATAAGAATAAATTTTCACCCATAATTAATTCGGGGAAAAAGTTTAGAATATTTTTTTTGGAGGCAGACAATTCTTTTTGATTCAATTTGTCTATCTTGTTTAGCACTACGTTGTAAGGTACATTAATATGCCGGATTAAATCGTTTAGTAAACAATCCAAATCGGAGGGGTTATGACGACTGTCAATAAAATGAAATGCTAACTGAATATTAGTATTTTTGATTAAAAATTCCGTTATCATTCTTTCCCAAAATTCCTGTTCTTTCTTTTTTACTTTTGCATAACCATAGCCGGGTAAATCCACGATGTAAAAATTTCCATTAACAAGATAGTAATTAAAAGCACGGGTTTTACCCGGGGTTGAACTTGTTTTGGCAATACCCTTTTTATTAAACAAAGTGTTAATAAAGGATGATTTGCCTACATTAGAACGACCACATAAAACTATCTGCGGTAGGTTATCCTTTGGTAAATCTTTGAGCGTATAAGCAGATTTTATAAATTTTATTTCTGTCATCACATTTAAAAAAAAGAGTAACCCGAAGGTTACTCTTGTAAAAAATTATTTATCAAAAAATTATTTTTCTTTTTCAGAATCTTTTTTCTGAAGATTTTCCTTTTTATCATCCGCTTTAACCTCTGGAGTAGTATCATCAGCAGTTGCTTCAGGAGCTACTTTTGCAGGTTTAGCTTCTTCAATTTTAGTTTCTTCAGGTTTATTTTCCTCGGCTTTAACTTCTTCAACCTTGGTTTCTTCCGGTTCGGTTTCGGAGGAAGATTTAGGTTTTTCAGTTGAAGTTTTTGTCGGTTTTTCTTTTGTAGGAGCCACTTCACTGTAATCAACTAATTCAATAAAAGCCATTTCAGCAGCATCACCAGGTCTTGATCCTAATTTTATAACTCGTGTATAACCGCCCGGGCGGTCTCCAATTTTAGGAGCTATTTCATCAAATAATTCTTTAACTAAAACTTTATCATTAATACTTTTAGCAATTTCTCTTCTAGCATGAACAGAATCAACCTTTGCTTTAGTAATTAATTTTTCAGCATAAGATTTAAGTTCTTTAGCTTTAGCAACAGTAGTTTTAATTTTTTTATTTCTTAAAAGAGCCATTGTCAAAGCATTAAGAGTTGCTTTTCTGTGACTTGCTGTTCTACCTAATTTTCTACCTTTAACTTTGTGTCTCATTACTATACCTTCTGGAAGTATTAATTATTATCATTCTTATCTTTAATATATTTGTCAACATCCATTCCGAATTTCAGATTATAATGTTCAGCAATTTCAAGCAATTCAGATAAAGACTTTCTTCCAAAGTTTCTGAATTTCAACAATTCACTTTCTTCTTTGCGAACTAAATCGGATAGTGTTTTAATGTTTGCAGCTTTTAAGCAATTATGTGAACGAACGCTTAATTCCAAATCATCAACACTTGTGAGTAATATTTTTTTGATTCTCTCGGCTTCTGCATCTTCTTCGGTTACAACTTTTTCCTCTTCAGGTTCTTGCTCAAAATTAATAAACATCGAGATATGCTCGCGTAAAATTTTTCCTGCACTGGAAAGAGCATCTTCGGGTGTAATTGAACCGTCTGTTGTAACTTCAAGACTCAGTTTTTCGTAATCGTTTCTTTCACCAATACGAACATTTTCGATTTCGTATCTAACATTAACAATTGGTGTGTAAATAGAATCTATCGGAATTAAACCTATGGTTTGTTCATTGTAATGTTGTTCGTTTGAAGGAACGTAGCCTTTGCCAATACCAAAAAATACTTCCATAGTAAAGTTGGCATCATTATTCAAAGTAGCCAAATGCAAATCCGGGTTCAGAATTTCCACATCAGGACAACTATCTTGAATATGCGAGGCTTTTAACTCACCTTCACCGTTAACAACAATTGAAGTTTTCTCGGTTTTCTTGTTGAGGAGTTTCAAACGAACTTTTTTCAAGTTTAAAATAAACTCGGTTACATCCTCAAGAACACCGGGGATGCTTGTAAACTCATGCAAAACACCGTCTATTTTGATTGCTGTAATTGCAGCACCAGTTAATGAAGATAAAAGGATTCTTCTGAAAGAATTACCTAAAGTAATTCCAAATCCTCTTTCCAACGGTTGAATTGAAAATTTCCCATAGGTAGGTGTTGAAGTAGATTCTTCAAGCACTACACCATCAGGCATTTTAATAAAAGGTAAACTCATTTAGCATCCTCTATAAAATTTAATTAATTATTTACTATTTAGAATACAACTCTACAATCAGCTGTTCGTTAACATTCAACGGCACATCTGCTCTTTCGGGTACATTAACAAAAGTCCCTTTTAATGCCGCTTTATCAACAGCTAACCAATTGTAAATACCATCTTTTGCTTTTCGCAATGAATTATGAATCACATCAAGTTTCTTGCTTTTATCTCTAACTTGAATTTCATCACCATCAGAAAGAATAAAAGATGGAATATCAACTTTTTTACCATTAACAGTAAAGTGTTTATGTTTAACCAATTGACGAGCAGCTTTACGTGATGGAGCAAACCCCAATCTATAAACAACATTGTCTAATCTGCTTTCTAAAAGCTTAATAAGGTTTTCACCTGTAATGCCTTTTTGTCTATTAGCTTTTTCATAATATAATCTGAATTGTGATTCCAATACACCATAAGTTCTTTTAACTTTTTGCTTTTCACGAAGCTGCACACCATATTCCGAAAATTTTGCTCTTCTTCCCAAGCCATGTTGGCCGGGGGCATAATTTTTCTTTTCAAGTGGACATGCATCGGAGTGGCATTTACTACCTTTCAAAAATAATTTTTGTCTCTCACGTCTACATAATTTGCAATTTGGACCTGTATATCTTGCCATCTATAAATCTCCTGATTAAACTCTTCTTCTTTTGGGTGGTCTACAACCATTGTGTGGAATTGGTGTAATATCTTTAATAGATAAAATTTGTAAACCAGCAGTATTTAAAGCTCTTATTGCAGCTTCACGACCTGATCCGGGGCCTTTAACAAAAACATCGACTTTTCTTAAACCAAGATCATAAGCTTCTTTTGCAGCATTTTCTGCAGTTACTTGTGAAGCAAACGGAGTATTTTTTCTTGATCCTTTAAAGCCGTTTTTTCCGGCCGATGACCAAGAAATTGTATTTCCATAAATGTCAGTAATTGTAACAAGAACATTATTAAACGAAGCTTTAATATGTGCAACGCCAACTGCATCCACATGAACTTTTTTCTTAGTTTTTTTAGTTGCTTTAGCCAAAGCTTTTCTCCATTTTAAATTACTTTACAAACCTTTAATTCATTAAATCAAATTATAAATAACTTATTTCCTAGGTGCCTTTTTCTTTCCGGCAACGGCACGTTTTTTACCTTTTCGTGTATGCGCATTAGTTTTAGTACGTTGGCCTCGTACAGGTAAGCCACGTCTGTGTCTTAAACCTCTGTAACAACCAATATCCATCAAACGTTTAATATTTTGCTGTACTTCACTTCTTAATGCACCTTCCACTTTATATTCAGCGTTCATCACCGAACGAATTTCAGCAATTTCTTGTTCGGTTAAATCATCAATTTTTTTATCTGGATCAACTTTCGCTTTTTCCAAAATATTCAACGCTGCTACCTGACCAATACCATATATATAAGTAAGACCTATATAAGCTTTTTTCCTTTTCGGTAAGTCGATTCCTGCGATACGAGCCAAACTAAGTACCTCCTAATTTATCGTTTAACCTTGACGTTGTTTGTGTTTAGGGTTTTTACAAATCACTCTCACAACGCCTTTTCTTTTAATTACTTTACAATGTTCACATATCTTTTTCACTGAAGCTCTTACTTTCATCACTTCTCCATTATTTATATCGGTATGTAATTCTACCTTTATTTAAATCGTACGGTGATAATTCTATTGCCACTTTATCGCCAACCAAAATTTTTATAAAATGCATTCTCATCTTTCCGGAAATATGAGCCAGCAACTCATGCCCGTTCTCCAATTTCACTTTGAAATGAGCATTAGGTAATGTCTCGGTTACTATTCCGTCAACTTTGATTGCTTTTTGTTTTGGCATTTAGTTCCACCTATGTTATTTTCTGCCTTTAAATTTACCGGATTTCATAAATCCATCATAATGTCTCATCAATAAATGAGACTCCACTTGTTGCAACGTATCTAATGCAACACC
>CAZCBD010000073.1:0-12067 GCA_964496755.1 uncultured Melioribacteraceae bacterium | reverse complement strand
CCTGTTATTAAACAGCTTGGCAATATTGATTCTACTCAAGCTATCGGTTCAACTCAACCGTTACCGGCCACTTCAACAAAAATCTATAATGCCGATGGTGCGGAATTTACGCTTTATACACAATACACCAAGACAGCTGCAAACACTTATAATATGACATATAGGATTGAAGATAGTGGTTCTAATGTGATTGCTGCTTCAACGGTTAATGATTTTGTTTTTGATGCAAGTACCGGAGAGTTGCAAACAATTGATGGCAATAAGGCAAATGGAATACATATAAAAAATGCGTCAAACAAAATTGATTTTATTTTTGATACAACAAATCTGAAAGAAAAAGCAACTACTGCTTCGCTAAGTTATGAAAGAAATCAGGATGTGGATATATTTAATACACTTATAAGTATTAGAGATAATTTAAGAAACGGTATTCGCCCGAACGATAAACAAATTGAAATTGTAAATAGTTTCAGTAGCCATGTAACAAATATGCTTTCGAATGCAGGAAACAAATTAAACAGATTGACCGATACAAGTGAATTACTGGAAAATCAGGATTTGGAATTAAAAAACTTATTGTCTAATGAACAGGATGTTGACATGGCGAAAATGGTTTTAGAGTTGCAAACGCAACAATATAATTTAGATGTATTTTATAAAATGTCGTCGATGATTTTACCAAAATCATTATTAGATTTTCTTTAATATTAAATTGTTTTACTACTTCCTAATTGTAATTAGGAAAAAAAATTATTATTCTTAAACTAAGTTAACTATTACTCTTGCTAAATAAATGTGATAAAAAAATGAAAATAGTAACAAAGCAATTTGGTGAAGTTGAGTTTGATGAAAAGACAATAATTCATTTTAAAGACGGAATATTTGGTTTTGAAAGTCTTAAAGATTTTGTTTTGCTTTCGCAAGAAGATGCTTTCTTCTTTTGGCTCACTTCCATAAAAGAACCGGAAATAGTTTTTCCATTAATACCAGCTATGATGCTGTTTGACAATTACCCGGAAAAAGAAAACTATCAAGCTTTTTCAATTGTAAAATTGAATAAGGAACCAACAAAAATTACCGCAAATCTAAAAGCACCTATTTATATTTGCGAAGAAACACATACTGGTTATCAGGAAATTATTGATGACGATAATTTCCCGATTGATTATCAATTATTTGTAGAACGGGAAGATTAAAACAGGGATGTAATATGCTGGTATTAAAAAGAAAACCAAACGAAAAAATAAGAATTGGCTCTGATATTGTTATTAGCATTGTTTCTGTTTCCGAACATCAAGTGAAAATCGGAATTGAAGCTCCTAATGATGTTAAAATCTTACGGGAAGAAATTTATGAAACAGTTAAACAAGAAACATTGGAAGCCAGTAAATTAAGTACTGAAATTTCAGATAAGCTCTCTGAATTTAAAATCAAAAAAATTTCTAAATAAAATACTTTGAACAGCTCGGTAAAAAATATTAGAATTTTAGTTGTTGATGATTCCGAACTAATATTAAAAGCATTTCAAAATTTTTTTATAAATGATAGAGTTGATGTTCTTACCTGTACTGACGGACTTAAAGGATTAGAAAAAGCAACCCGAGAAAAGCCGGATATAATCTTTTTAGATTTATTGATGCCAAATCTAAATGGTATTAAAATGCTGAGAGAAAAACAAGAAATTGATGCCATTAAAAATATTCCGGTTGTTGTAGTTAGTGCAAATACTGCAAGAACAAATGTTTTGGCGGCAATTGATGCAGGAGCTGCCAAAGTAATATCTAAGCCTCTTCAAAAGGATATTATAGTTGAAACATTAAATGAAATTCTTGGCGTTGATTTAAACTTAAATTATTTAACTTCGAATAGAAATAATCAAAGTATACTAATTCAAGAAGAATATTATTCCGATCTGGTTAATATTTTTCTCAGAACATTTAACGATAAAAAGGAAGAGTTGCTAAGTAGTGTTAGGACCAAAGATAAGTATTTATTGCGGAGCGTAGCTCATGATTTAAAAGGAGCAGGTGCAACAATAAATAATGAAATCATTAAAAATGCAGCTTCAGAAATAGAAAATATTGAAATAACAAATCCGGGTAACTGGGTTTTTATTGAAACAAAAATAAATGAGATTTTCTCGGAAGTTAATAAACTAAAAGAAAAAAGAATAAAAAAGTAAAATTAAGCTGAAAAAAATAAAAACTAAAAAAGTGAAATAAAATGTTTGTTATAATTGGAATTGCAATGGTATTTGGTAGTCTGGTTGTTGGCTTTATGATGGCCGGCGGCCATCTTGGTGTTCTTATTCAAATTAATGAGTTTATTATTTTGGGTGGTGCTGCAATGGGAAGTTTGCTTATTTCGGCTCCATTTGATGTGGTAAAAAAAATATTTGGTGCAATACCTAAAACAATGAGTGCTCATCAATCTTCAAAGGAAGATAATCTGGAATTGCTTAAATCGTTTTATGATTTGTTTTTAGTAGCCCAAAGAGATGGTTTATTAGCAATTGAAAAGCACATTGAAGCTCCCGAAAGTAGTGATATTCTTTCAAAGAATGAACATTTTATTAAAAACAAAGTTGCTGTTTCATATGTGTGTGACACGCTAAAAGTTATGCTTTCAGGCGGAGTGCCTCCGCACGAAGTTGAAGCTTTAATGGACTTGGAAATAGAAACCTTTGAAAGTGAAAATAAACCGATCGGACATTTGCTAACTAAAGTGGGCGATGCATTTCCCGGATTAGGAATAGTTGCCGCAGTACTTGGAATTATTATTACAATGGGTTCAATTAATGAAGGTGCCGAAGCAGTAGGGCATCACGTTGCTTCCGCACTTGTAGGCACTTTTCTAGGCATCCTAATGTCTTATGGTTTAATTGGCCCTTTGGCTACAAATATTGAGCATATGCTTGAAGATGATATTCGTTATCTGGAAACAATTAAAGCTTGTGTAATTGCTTACGCAAAAGGAAATCCACCTATTGTTGCCGTCGAAATCGGACGCCGTACTTTGTTTCAAGATGTACGCCCTACTTTCCAAGAACTTGAGACATACTTAAGAGGTAAATAAGGATGGGCGAAGAAAATCAACCGATTATAATAAAAAAAGGTAAAAAAGGCGGCGGCGGTCATCATGGTGGTGCATGGAAAGTAGCGTATGCAGATTTTGTTACCGCAATGATGGCTCTTTTTATTGTACTTTGGATTTTGAGTTCAAGTGAGGAAGTAAAGGAAAAAGTAGCGGGCTATTTTCAAGATCCGTTTGGATATACAACCGGTGGGGGTAGAAGTGTAATTGAAGGTTTTGGAACAGGTTCACGAAGAACCGTAAAACAAAAACTTACTGATGAAGAATTACGTGAGCAAGAACAAAACCGACTTTATAAAATGGGTAAAGAACTTACTAATCAGCTAGCGGAGAGCAAAGAATTTAAAGGAATTATTGATCAAGTAATGATTGAAATTATTGATGAAGGTATTCGATTCGAAATTATGGATAATAGCGAGAATAATTTTTTTGAAATAGGTAGCTCAAAATTAAAACCCAAGGCTTATGATTTACTTAAAAAAATTGGTGCCGAATTAGCAAAACTAAATAATAAAATTTCAATAGAAGGCCATACCGATGCCAGGCCGTATCCGCCAAATGCCAAAGGATATACAAATTGGGAACTTAGTACCGACAGAGCAAATGCAGCAAGAAAAGCACTGATTGCCGGAGGTATTCCCGCTAAAGGTAGAATTGTTGAAGTACGTGGCTATGCCGATAATCATTTGAGAAATAAAGAAAATCCATATGATTTGGTTAATCGTAGGATTAGTATAATTGTTAAATATACAGATAACAATTAATTATGAAGAAAAAAATTTTAATAGTTGAAGATGATCCGTTTACACAACAATTTTATGCTTTTTTGTTTAATAAAACCGATCATGAAATTTTAATTACTGAAAATATAGATGATATTTTAATGTACTTGGATAACAAGGAAATTAATTTGATTATTATGGATATAAATCTTAAAAATACAACGCTGAATAATAAGCATACCAATGGAATAGAAATAGCACAGTATTTAAAAGAAAATGAAAAGTATTCTCATATTCCGATTATTGTAATTACTGCTTACGAAAATAAAATTTCCAATAATATGCTTTTCGATAAAACCTTATTCGATGATTATTTGGTGAAGCCTATCAACGATTTTAATTTTTTGCTAGATAAAATAAATAGACTGGTAAATAAATGAACCTCGATGAAACAAAAAATATAAAAAATGAAAATCAAACTCTAAAAGATAAACTTTTAATTGTTGAAGATGAGGAGGATACTTTATACATATTAAATCGGTTGCTAAAAAAAAACAATTACGAGGTACGTACAGCAATTAACGGAGCAGAAGCATTAAAAATTTTACAAGACGGGTTTATTCCAAAAGTTATAGTTGCAGATTGGACAATGCCTCAGATGGACGGGTTGCAACTTTGTGATATTGTAAAATCAAATGATAAATATAAACTAACCTATTTTATAGTTTTAACTGCAAGAGCTTCACTAAAAGATAGGGTTATGGGATTGGATGTTGGAGCAGACGATTTTCTTGTTAAACCTGTAGAAAATCAGGAATTACTTGCGCGAATTCGTTCGGGAATTAGAATACATAATTTACAAAACCAACTGAAAAAAGTTGAACACAGCAAAGCCATTGTTGAGTTGGCTTGTACAATCGGTCATCAATTAAATAATCCCTTATCATCGCTAATTATGACTCTAAAAAATTTGCAAGATGAAATTGGAGAAGATGAAATCAAAAATTACAGTGACGACTTTTTAATTATTAATCAATCAATTGAAAGAATGTCGAAACTAATTGATGATCTAAAAAATATTCAAAACCCGGAAATGATAAATTACACTGACAACAATAAAATGTTAAAACTGGATTAATAAATTTTTATAAATTCAAAAGGGCTATATGTTAGATAAAATTGTACATATTAGTTCGGATATGCAATTTAAATATTGCAAAAAGCAAAGTCAGTATAAAAATCTTAAAGCCAAGAAGCATATTTCCGAGATATTTTCGCACGATTCGATATTTTTTTCACCTGCCGCAATTTATCTTTCGTCACTGCAATGGACTTTCAATGAAATTACATTTCCCACTGAAAATAAAATCAATTTAGATTTTTTAATTTCCAACTTTCATTTTAGTACGGGAATTGATGTTCAACATTTAACAACTTTGCCCGAGTTAAATTTAAAAGTATCGGCAAAAATTGTTGAATTGAATAAAGAAGGCGATTTTGCTTTCTATTTTAAACTTCAGAAAAAATATTTCAAGTTTGAAGAAAATAATAAAAAAGTCGAGTTGAATAATTTATATACTATTTTTAGACGTGCTCTTGAAATAGATGATTTTTCTGAGGAGATTAGTGAACTTAAAAAAAGATCCTTATTAGAGAATATTGAAAACGATCTCTACGAAGAATTGAATATTATATTCGACAAAATTTTTGTTCTTATTGCCAAACTTAAAAAGTTTAATTTATCTGAAAATTATTTTGTACATGAAATTAATGAACCGAAAATTAGAATTAAAGACATTAAAAAATTAAATTAACTTTTGGAGCTTTATGACTTTTAGTCAAATACCGGAATTTCCGAATACAAAACCTATTTTGCTATTAACACCC
Source organism: uncultured Melioribacteraceae bacterium (assembly GCA_964496755.1). Classification (GTDB taxonomy): domain Bacteria; phylum Bacteroidota; class Ignavibacteria; order Ignavibacteriales; family Melioribacteraceae; genus CAZCBD01. Next base: position 6,365 of record CAZCBD010000073.1, on the reverse strand, counting down.
AAGGGTAGAGTCTTGTTTGCAAATGAATCTGCAATCAAAACCTTAACACTTAAAAGAGGTGAAAGCATTACCGGGCTAAGTTCCGAACCAAATCTTTTTGATTTTTATTCTAATTTTAAAAAAAGCAATTTTACTTCTATATCAAATAATTTTATTTTATTCGACATTAAAGAATCTTTAGGAAATGTTTTCCCATTTACAATCGATTTCAATAAGCTGGTAATAGCCGATAAGGAATTGTATCTTTTAGTTTTTAATTCCGACAACGAAAAAATTCAAGTTGAAGATAGACTAAATACTTTGCACAATGCACTTGAATACGGCGAGGTTTCGGTTTTAATTTCTGATGAAATGGGAAAAGTGAAATATGCTTCCGGGTCATTTGAGAAAATTCTGAAATCAGATATCTCAAAATTGTTTGATAAAGAAATTCATCAATTATTTTTAAATTTACTTACCGTTCAAGATATCGAAAATCTCAAATTAGCCGTTCAAACAAAAGCGGAATGGAAAAAATTAGTTTCCGATATTTCGGAATCAGGAAATGTTTGGTTCAAGGAATTGAAACTTACACCAATAAAAAATTCCGACTTTGCTCCTAGCCGGTTTATAATGACAGCAACTGATATCACGGATTATATTCAAAAAAATAGAATTGTAAGACAATCCGAACAAAAGCAAAAATCGATAATCAATAATATTTCTGATATTTTATTTATAGTTAGAGATGAAGAAAATCATTTAATTTTTGAAAATGGAAATGAAAATTTTTATGAATATTTTACTTTGAAAAAAGAAGCCGTAGGCGAAAAATTATTAAGTAATGTTTTACCAAGTGATTTGTTTGAGCAGGTTTTGGTTAGTATCGAAAACTATGACAAAGTGGAAACTCTAACTAAATTCCATTTTAAAGATGCGGAAACCGGCAAACAATTTTTATGCAAAATGACTGCTACCGAAGATCCGTTTGAAAAGGCAGTACTATACGTTTTAACTTTAACGGATTTAACCGACCATATCTTAAACGAGAAACGCTTACAAGATGCATTTGAGAAAGAAAATAAATTAAATAAACTTAAAACTGCTTTTTTGGCAAATATGTCGCATGAAATAAGAACCCCGCTAAATGCAATTATTGGATATGCCGATCTACTTGAGGATGAAGCAAAAGAAGGCGAAGTGGAAAGCGTTTGCGAATATATACATTATTTGAAAGAAGGGGTAACCAGACTTTTAGATTTAGTTGATAATATTATTGAAGCGTCTTTACTTGAATCAGGAGAAATTAGTTTTGAGTTTGAAAAATTAAATGTTAATACGTTTTTCAAAAATGTATTTCCAATTTATCAAACAAAAAAATCAAATCTCAATATTAATGTTTCACTGAAACTATCCGACGAGGAATTGTTTATTAATGTTGATGAAAGTAAGCTTAAGAAAGTTATTGATTTGGTTGTTGATAATGCATTTAAATATAATAAAGAAAACGGCGATGTTTATATTCGCACAAAATTAGAAGATGATTTTGCAATTATTGAAGTCGAAGATACGGGAATTGGATTTGATGACTCTAAAATTGAAGAATTGCTTGAACCTTTTACTCAAATTGAGGAGGAAGGATATAAACGTCAATACGAAGGGGCCGGACTGGGGTTAACCATTGCAGTTCGATTAGTAAATGCCATGGGTGGTAAAGTTGAAATTAAAAGTAAAGAAAATATCGGCACCATAATTTCAATTCTATTTGCAAAACAATAACTAAACTCTAAACAATATTAGTTTTTATTATTTCTCACATTATTTGACTATTTATTACACTTTCTGTAAAATTATCTTTTATTATTCATTTAATTTTATGAAAGATTAATATTTATGAAAAAATCGATTGTTCTGTGGATTATTGCCTTTTTAATTACGGTTTTATTTATAGCTTACCAAAGAATTACAGGCCCAACTTATCCAATTTCAAGTAAAATTACTATTAATAACAATGAGATAAAATATAAATTATATCGTAGCCACGGTGGTAATTCAGATCATGAAATTCAAATAAATGTACCGGATAAATCAATATCGGGAACAGTATTTTGGAAACGATATAAAACCAAGGATGAATTTAAAAGAGTAGATTTGCTTAGAGAAGGTGATTTTTTAATTGCCGATTTACCCAATCAACCTCCGGCGGGTAAACTCGAATATAGGGTTTATCTGAAACATAATTCTGAAATTTATTATTTAAATAATGCTAATTCGGTTGTAATTAGATTTAAAGGTGATGTACCAACTTGGGTTTTGATTCCGCATATTTTCACCATATTTATGGCGATGTTTCTTTCTACTCGCACAGGATTACAAATATTCAACAAGAATAAAAATTTAAAAAAATATGTTTGGTCAACAATTCTATTTCTATTTGTGGGTGGATTTATTATGGGGCCGCTTACTCAATGGTACGCTTTCGGTGCATTTTGGACAGGATTTCCCTTTGGGCATGATTTAACGGATAATAAGACTTTAATTGCAATGTTGGGGTGGTTAATTGCCTTGGTTATGATCAGAAAATCCGCAAAGCCGGAAAGATGGACGGTTTTTGCAGCTATACTTTTAATTGCTGCCTATCTTATTCCTCATAGTGTTTTAGGTTCAGAACTGGATTACAATAAACTTGACAAAGAAAAACATCAAGTTCAAAAAATTGAAGATCAGAATATTCAAACTAAAAATAAATTAAAACCAAATAGTAAATAAATGTTTATTAATTAATTTAGGCGAGATATGAAAATAAAAAAAATATTACTTGTTTCCATGTTTTTTGCAATGAGCTTCTTTGCTCAGGAACTTTCGCAAACATTCTTGTCGCTAAACAATACAGGCGTTCAAGATTTTTTGAAAAATAATCCAACCTTTGATGGTAGAGGAACAATTGTATTTATACTTGATACCGGTGTGGATATTGGTATTCCGGGATTATTGAAAACAACCACAGGCCACACTAAAGTGGTTGATGTTCAAGATTTTACAGGTCAAGGAAATATTCCGTTTTATGAAGCTGAAATTGATGAAGTTGATTTTAACGGGAAAGATGATGTAAAATGCTTTATAAACGAGGATAAAGATTATATTGTTGCGGGAGCAGATAAGTTAAGTTTGAAACCCGTTGACGGTGATTATTTTATCGGTGTTTTAGAAGAAAAACTTTGGATGAATTCGAATTCCGGTTTAACTGATATTAATGAAAACAACAAAGAAGACGATAAATTTTATTTTGTAACGTTTAAGGTTTCGGAAAATAACGAAGAATATTGGGTTGTTTATTTCGACACAAACGGAAACGGTGATTTATCCGACGAAAAACCAATTCGCAATTACAAAGAAAAATTAGACATGTTTTACATTGCAAATGAAAACGGGCTACCAAATCTGAATATGGGATTAAATATTTTCCCGGAAAAAAAAGAAGTGGTATTTCATTTTGATGATGGCGGACATGGTACTCATTGTGCCGGAATTGCCACAGGAAATAAAATCAGCAATGAGCTGAACGGAGTTGCTCCGGGAGCTAATCTTATCAGCTTAAAAATAGGTCATAATAATTATTCCGGTGGAGCTACTGTTACCGAAAGTATGAAAAAGGCTTATTTATATGCTGCCAAATTATCAAACGAATTGAAAAAACCGTGTATAATTAATATGAGCTATGGAATAGGTTCCGAGATAGAAGGGCATGCCGAAATGGAAACCTTTTTGAAAAAATTGGTAGAAGATAATCCTTATTTATATATATGTGTTGCCAATGGCAATGAAGGTACGGGAATTTCTTCTTCAGGATTACCGGCTTGTTCCCCCTTTGTTTTGTCTTCCGGTGCTGTGTTAGCTAAAGAAGTTGGACGCGATGATTACGGTGCAACTATTGACAGGGATATTATTTTATATTTTAGCTCGCGCGGTGGCGAAGTAAATAAACCTGATATAGTTTCACCCGGTGCTTGTACTTCAACAATTCCGAATTGGAATGGTTGGGATAGAATGTGGGGAACAAGTATGGCTAGCCCTTATACAACAGGTGTTACTTCCTTATTACTTTCTGCTGCCAATCAAGAATTTCCCGATGTGAAAATTCCTTCATTATTCTTATATCAAATTATTCGTCAATCCGCCGTACCTCAAAAGGGCTATCAGATTGTTGATCAGGGGCATGGGATGATTAATGTTATAAAAGCTTGGGAGTTGCTTAAAAAATCAATTAAAAACGGTGAGTTGAAGAAATTTGAAACATATAAAGTTTCATCTTTTGCTCCGAATATGCCAAATGAAACAGCTCAGAATTTATATATTCGTGACGCTTCATATTTAACGGGTAACGAAACATTTTCTTTTAGAATCAGAAGAAATGATTTTATTAAAAAAAATAAATTTTATAGAACTTATAAATTAGTAAGCGATTCCGAGTGGTTACAACCAATTCAAAAAAGAACTTATTTACGAAACAATCAAAGTACATCTGTAACTGTTAAATTTAATAAAAATATTTTAAATAAACCCGGGCTTTATAGTGGTAGAATAAGTGCCTACAGAGCAGATAATTCGAAATGGCCTGAGTTTGAAATGGTAGCAAATATTGTTGTTCCTTATCATTTTACAGCTGAAAGTAATTATAGATTAGATTGGAAAGAAGATTTAAAAGCAGGTGAATACATTCGTCATTTTATTAGTGTTCCTGCAGGAGCTTCTTCTATGACTATTAAATTAAAATCTGAATTAAAAAAATATAGCTTTGTTAGATACTTATTGCATGATCCCGATGGAACACCAATCGGGCGTTCAAAAATGCTAACATCAACAAGTGGAGATGAAGAAGTTGTACACCATTATTATGACTTAAAACCGGGTGTTTATGAAGTTGTAACTGAAGGCTATTATAAGGCTAAGGATATATCTTCGTTTGTTTTATCAATTGAATTTGGAGGTGTTAGTAATATTTCATGTAATATGATTTCGGAAAATCATAATTCTTTAAATCTAATTAATAATTTTAATATTGTAAAAACCTACGATATGTTAGCAGAAATTTTAGGTTATGAAAAAAGATTTACGCAAAAAATCAGCAGTAAAGATTTAGTTGAAATTCCGTTTACCTTTTCAAAAGATGAAGCTTTAAAGACTTTCGAGATTAAAGTTTCCAAAGAGGATTTTAATAAACTAACCGATTTTTCAATTATGATAGTTGATGAAAATGGAAAAACATTAACCGGTTCAGGCTTAAGTTATCGCTCGGCAAAAATATCAATACGCAATAGATTTAAAGATAATAAAACATTGAAACTTAAATTGGTTCCGGGATTTACAAATGCAGGAGAAAAATTGAATGTTCATATAACGGAAACCACAAAAGTAAAAACTCCCGAAACAGTGAAGGCAAAAGTAAATGGAAGAAGATGGGTGAGTTTTTATCCTTCTGTTATATCAAAGGTAATATTAAAATTTGATACCCCTAAATTTAAAAATCCTGCAGGGACTAAATATTTTGGTAACTTGCAATTAATAAATTCAAAAAATAAATCTAAAGAATATGTATTCCCGTTATATTTTATTATTAAAGGAGAAAATTAATGGCTGAAGAGTTAAATCAAAAAGTAGGTGGTATTCCTGATAATGCTTATCGCGAGCTTAAGCCCGGCGAAAAGTACGAACCGATAATACCTGCAGAAACAATTGTTCCCGAAGTAAATACTTGGAGTATGATTTGGGGACTTTTAATGGCAGTAATTTTTTCGGGTGCCGCAGCGTACTTAGGATTAAAAATCGGACAAGTATTTGAAGCAGCAATTCCTATTGCAATAATTGCTGTTGGTATTTCTACTATTGCAAAAAGAAATAAAGCTATCGGCGAAAATGTAATTATCCAATCAATTGGTTCAGCTTCCGGTGCAATCGTAGCCGGTGCTATATTCACTATTCCTGCCCTTTATATTTTAGGTTTGGAAGCAGAATTTTTTCAAATATTTTTTGCTTCCTTATTTGGTGGGTTTTTAGGAATCTTATTTTTAGTTCCATTTCGTCGTTATTTTGTTAGTGAAATGCATGGTAAATTTCCATTCCCTGAAGCTACTGCTATTACCGAAGTCTTAGTTGCCGGCGAAAAAGGTGGCAACCAAGCCAAAGTACTTGTAGTTGCAGGTTTAATTGGTGGGGTTTATGATTTTCTAATTGCTCATTTTGGTTTATGGGCAGAAGAATTTTCAACTCGTGTATTTTCTTTCGGCGAACATTTGGCTGATAAATTTAAATTGGTTTTCAAAGTTAATATTGGTGCTGCCGTAATGGGCCTTGGTTATATCGTAGGGCTTCGTTATGCTGCTATTATT
>CAZCBD010000072.1:0-12647 GCA_964496755.1 uncultured Melioribacteraceae bacterium | reverse complement strand
AGAAAAACCAATAATTGTATTTAACGGATTGCGTAAATGCTGAGAAATTTCCGAAACGGTTTGGTGGAATTCTTGTTTTGATAAAAGCGATTTTTCACCCTGAGCAATAAACCAAGTATTTAAACTGTGCGATAAAAATTTACAAATTTTGTTTAAAGCTTCCACATCGGCTTGTGTAAATGCTGACTCTCGGGCAATTTTCAAAAAGGCGCTGACTGTTTTATTTACTCTGAAATAAATGGCTGCTTCATAAATTACAAATTCGGATATTTGTAATTCGGAGCTGATTTCGGTGTTAATGGAGAAGTTGGAACTTAAATTAAATAACGAGCTCAGATTCAGATTAAATGTAGAACTTTTCAGAAAATTTTTTTTTGCATTTAAAGATCGTCCGTGGACTACAATTGTTTCGGTATTCACAACTTTAAATAAAACGGAAGATTGAAGATTAAAATTTTCAACCAAAAAACTGCAAAGAGCATCAGGTAATTCGGTGCTCCCTTGTTCTGATAATTCATTAACGGAGTTAATTTTTTCAATAATTTCTAATTTTGAACCTTGTAACATTTCCAATCTATTTTTTTTTAACTTAAATTTTAAGATACTAAAAATTATAAATTAAATTATAATTTATTTTTTTGATTTTGTAAATATAGCGGGAGTTTTAAGCTCCCGTTATATTTATAGGTTATTTAGAAAGTAATTTGTGATTTTGTTGTAAAGTTGAATTGCATCTTTTCCGCCAACACCGTGTGGATGCCCAACATAAGGGAAGTAATCTAATGGTACATTTAACGAAGCAGCTTTTTTTGCAAACATTAAAGTATGTTGCCAAAGCACTACCGGATCGCTTGTTCCATGAACCAATAGAAGTTTTCCTTTTAAATTTTGTACATAATTCAAAAGATTGGCGGTTTCAAATCCCTCCGGATTTTCCTGTGGTGTATCCATATATCTTTCAGTGTACATTATTTCGTAATATTTCCAATTTATAACAGCTCCGCCGGCAACACCGACTTTAAAAGTATTATTAGTTCTAAGCATGAGAGAAGTGGTCATGAAACCGCCAAAACTCCATCCCCAAACGCCTAATCTGTTTTCATCAACAAAGCCGGTGGATTTTAAATATTCAACTCCTTTTAATTGGTCTGCAATTTCAATTGTTCCCAAGCGGCGATGTGTAGCTTGTTCAAACTTTGTGCCCCGATTATCTGTTCCTCTGTTATCGCAGTAGAATACAATATAACCTTTTTGCGACATCATTCTTGCCCAAAGAGCGTAGCGTCCCATAGGGAATTTGTTTTGAACATCTTGTGAATGCGGACCTCCGTAAACATAAACAATTGCAGGATATTTCTTTGATTTATCAAAGTTAACAGGTAATGTCATTCGGCAATATAAATCGGTTCCGTCGTTAGCTTTTATAGTAAATATTTTGGTTTTTCCAAAAGTGTATTTTGTAAATGGATTTTTAGCTTTTAGTAAAGTTTGCAATTCTTTCCCATCGTTATTTTTTACTTTAATAACCGGAGGTGTTTCCAAATTCGAATATGAATCAATAAAATATTTACCGTTAAATTTAATATTGTGTACTCCTGATTCGGAGGTTAATTTTTTAATTGTACCATCGGTTAGTGAAACCTTGTATAAATGGCGTTCAATTGGTGTTTCTTTGGTGGTTGTGATGTAAATGTTGTTATTTTTATCAAAGCCGTTAAAATTTGTAACAACCCAATCACCGTTTGTAATCTGTTTAATTAAATTACCTTCAAGATCGTATAAATAGATATGTTTAAATCCGGTACGTTCGCTGTGCCATAAAAATTTGTTGTTTGAATTTGGTAAAAAATAAATCGGGGTTTCCGGCTCAACGAATTCTTTATCGGTTTCTTCGAATAATACTTTTACTCTTTTACCGGTTTCCGCATCGTATTTCACCACTTGCAAATGGTCTTGTCCGCGATTTAATTCGGCAATTAAAATGTATTTTTCGTCCGGTGTCCAAGTTACTGTTGTTAAATATTTTTCTGCAGGTAACCCGGTTTGAAGATAAATGGTTTTTTTGGATTTTAATGAATAGACTCCAACGGTAACATGATGACTTTTATCACCGGCCATTGGATACTTTATGTATTCTACTTTAGCAGGACGAACCGAGTAATCAACAATAGGATAATCGGTAACCATAGTTTCATCCATTCTATAGAAAGCTAATTTATTGCTTTTGGGTGACCAAAACATTCCGCCGTTTATTCCGAATTCATCGCGATGTACAGATTGCCCGAAAATAATGTGCGGATTTTTTTCTTTAGAAATATTTATTGTTTCATGATTACTATTTACAACAAATAAATTGTTTTTTTTAGTGAAAGAAAGTTTTTTTAAATCTTTTGAAAAAGTAATATTTCTTGCCGCTTCAATAGAATTGAATAGTAGATCGACAGTTTTATTTTTCAGGTTAATCTTTAAAAACTTATTTTTAAAATAGAATTCGTTAGGACTTATAAAATTAACATAGGGTAAAAATTTAAGTTTATTAAAATTGTTTAACGTTAAAATATTATTCAATTGATCAATCGAAAAAAGAAGTTTCACCTTTTTCGATTCGGCATTTTGAATTTTAAAAGACTTGTAATCATTAGAAAGAAAAACAAAATCATTAGTGTTGGGTAACCATTGCAATTCAAAAATTGTTTTCGGGCGTAGTTCGGTATAAGCTTTTGTAACACAATCCTTTGGAGATAAAATTTTGTTTTGAGCTGTTGTTATAAAAATAAAATTAATTATAATTAAAAACCAAAATGCTTTTTTCATAGAAAACCTCGTTCAAAATTTCTTTAAATATATAAAAAAAGGGAGTATAAATACTCCCTAAAAAAATCTTTATTGTAGTTTATTTCTTGTCGGCACGTTTCAATAAAACATTGTCAATTAAAGAATATTCTTTAGCCTCGGCAGCAGATAAGAAATAATCTCTATCAGTATCTTTTGCTATTTGTTCAATTGATTTTCCTGTATGTTCAGCAAGTATAGCGTTCAAAGTATCGCGTGTTTTAATCATTTCTTTCGCATGAATTTCAATATCCGTTGTTTGACCTTGAAGACCACCAACCCACGGTTGATGAATCATAATGCGTGAATGCGGCAAAGCGGAACGTTTGTTTTTTGCGCCACCGGCTAAAAGAACAGCTCCCATACTTGCTGCCATACCAACACAAATTGTTGCTACGTCTGCTTTTATGTATTTCATAGTATCATAAATAGCTAAACCGGCCGTAACAGATCCACCCGGCGAATTAATGTATAGGAAAATATCTTTTTCCGGGTCTTCGGCTTCCAAAAACAATAATTGAGCAATTGTTAAACTTGCAACATTATCATCGATTCCGGTACCGAGAAAAACTATTCTTTCACGTAACAAACGCGAATAAATATCCATTCCACGTTCGCCTTTTCCAGTTTGTTCAATTACGTAAGGAACAAGTTGGTTTTGAATCTTAGAAGAAGTCATTATTTATCCTCTTTCTTTGTTTCGGCTTTTTTTGCTGTAGTTTTTTTAGTAGTAGTTTTTTTTGTAACCGCTTTTTTTTCTTTTACATTTTCTTTATCGGTTTTTGCACTTTCTTTTTTAGCAGCAACTTTTTTCACCGTAGTTTTTTTTGTAGTTGCTTTTTTCTCAGTTTCCTTTTTTGAAGCGGCTTTTGTAGTGGTCTTTTTCTTTATAGTTTTTTTTACGGCTTCTTTTTTTTCTTCAGCTGTAGCTTTTTCTTCAACTTTAGCTTTTTCTTCAGCTGAAATTTCTTTGGCTGTATTATTTTCTTTCAAGAAATCAATGACTTTTTGTTCAAGTAAAGAATCGACTCTGTTTGTATCTTTATAGTATTTTAATAGTTTTTCTTTTGGTAATCCGATTTGTGCGGATTCCTTTTCGGCTAAAGATTCAAGATCCGAATCTTCCACTTTAATATTTTCAGCTTCAACCAAATTTTCTAAAATAATTTGCCATTTAGCATTCCATTCGGCACGGGGGGCTAGGGTTTGTTTGGCTTGAATTTCGTTGAACGGTTGATTTTGTTTTTTTGCTTGTTCTTTTTCTTGTTCAATCATTTTGGAAAGTAAATATTCCACATATCCTTTTGGTGCCGTAAAATCATTATTTTCAACTATTTTTGCCAAAAGATTATTTACGTACATATTTTCGGATTGATTAGAGTAGTAGTTTTCGATTGTTTCGCGAAGATGGTTTTTATATTCTTCTTCGGTTTTGCATTTGTTTTGAGAAACCGATTTAAAGAAATCTTCATTTTTTTCAGGGAAAACCATTTTTTCTATTTTTTTAATGGTGCCTGAATATTTGAATTCTTCACTAATTTTTTTGTCTTCGCTTAATCTTTCATCTTTAAAAGTAAACTCGAAAGTATCATTTAGTTTTTTGCCTTTAGCACTTTCAGGAATTTCTTTGTTTACTTTTTCGTCGCTTAAATCAATAACCATATCTTTGGCAGTTGAACCTTCAATAGGCTTACCGTCGGAATCAAATCTTTGTAAATCGGCTACTATTCTGTAATTATTGTCTTTAATTTCATCGGCAACTTCGAAAGTGGCTCTTGATTTTAAGATATAATTAATTTCGTTTTCGATGTCTTCGTCTTTTACACTGAAAACAACTTTTTCTATTTCAAGACCTTTATAGTCTTTCAATTCCAATTTTGGTTTAACTTCATAACGTACTTTGAAAGATAATTTATCTCCCTTAACAAAGTCGATATCGCTTAAAACAGGAGTACTGATAGGTTTAAGACCGTCAGCTTCCACAACGTCCCAAAATTTTTTGTTCGCAATTTTTTCACTTGCTTCAATTTCAATTGCATCGCCGAACATTTGTTTAAGAATTTGAACGGGAACTTTACCTTTTCTGAAACCATCAAGATTGATAGTTTTTTGTTTTTCTTTATAGGCTTGTTCAATTTCCGGTTTAATTTCGTCGTAGGCAATTGTGATTTGTAATTCATGCTCAATATCAGAAATTACATTTACTTTTTTATCCAATTCTGAACCTCAAACGTTTGTGGTTAGTAAAAAATTTGTCAAGGAGTGCCTTTTGGTACGGGAGGGGGGACTCGAACCCCCACGCCTTGCGGCACTAGATCCTAAGTCTAGCGCGTCTGCCAATTTCGCCACTCCCGCAGAAAGACTCGAAACTTAATATTAAATTTCTAAAATGTCAAGTTTAGAATTGCTTTTACTTCGTTTTTGCTCTTAAATCGCAACTATTTTTCTTATTTCCAAAAAGAATTTTTTTATCTTTTTATTTTATTTATTTTAAGTAAAATAATTTCGAAGGTTTTTATGCTAGGCAAAGTAATCCAGAACTTCAAAATCGTTTCCGAATTGGGCAAAGGCGGGATGGGAATTGTCTATAAAGCGTATGATCAGAAACTTGAAAGATATGTTGCAATTAAAGTTTTGAAAGAGAATGTTTTTGACAATCCGAGATTTATAGAAAGATTTAAACAAGAGGCTAAAAATCAGGCAAAACTTACTCATCCGAATATAGTTGCGGTTTATGGTTTTATTGAAGTTGAAAATGTTTTGGGTATTGTTATGGAATACGTTGAGGGTGAAAGTTTGGATAGATTAATTTACAGACAAAAAAAACTTCATCTTTATGATGCTATGTATATTTTAAAACAAGCAATCAAGGGCTTAGGTTTTGCACATTCCAAAGGATTTATTCACAGGGATATAAAACCTTCTAATATAATGATTACCGAAAGCGGAGAAGTAAAAATAATGGATTTTGGAATTTCCAAATCCATTAATGAACTTCAGAAAAAAACTTCGAAGGCTGGTACAACAATTTATATGAGTCCCGAGCAATTGTCAGGAAAGAATATTTCCTTTCAAAGTGATATTTATGCTTTAGGCATTACGTTTTATGAAATGCTTGCCGGCTGGCCTCCTTTTTATTCGAAAGATGATGATGAAATTATTCAAGGCCATTTGCATCAAAATCCCCCTTCGTTGAAAATTAAAAGGCCGGCAATTCCGGATGTTGTAGAATTATTTGCTTTAAAAGCACTGGAAAAAGATACTGAAAAGCGATTCAAAAATTGCAAAGAGTATTTTTCCGAATTAGATAAATTAGATAGATATTTGGCTAAAGTTCAAAACGATTATTTTGTTCGAAAGGAAAAACGAAAAGCATCAAGTAAAACAAAAGGAATAATATTTTCCTCTTTATTTCTGATTGTTTTTTTGGCTTTAGCGTATTTTTCTTTTAAACAAGTGGATTCATTTATTCAAACAAATCAGACAGATAAATACAGAGAGTTTACTTTAGCTTCTATCTTTTCGAAGGATAAGAATTTTGAAAGATTAAATTTTGTCGATATTAAAAAGGGCGTGGGACTTAGAGATATCCATATTTCCGAAAATTACAATACTTTGTTGGTTGGCGAAAAAGGAACTTGCTTTATGAGTACGGATTCCGGTAGAGTTTGGCAAGAAGTTTTACTTGATTCGCTTCAGAATTTCAATGCTTGTTGGGTGTTTAATTCCGGCTCGGCTTTTATTGTTGGTGATTCTTCCGCATTCTATTTCAGAAGAAATGTTCATGCAGAGTGGGAACGATTAAAGTTAAAAGGGAATTATTCATTGTTTGATGTTGATTTCTTGAATGAAAAAATTGGCTTTATAGTTGGTAGTAAAGGATTAATCTTAAAAACTATTGATGGTGGAATTAATTGGAAAAAGATTAATATTAATTATGATGATATTTTGTTTGATGTTAAAATATTTAATAGTAAAGTAATTTATATTTGCGGGTGGAACGGAATAGTTCTAAAATCCGTTAATGGTGGAAATACTTTTAATAAAGTAGAAAATTTTACACGAAAATATTTAAAATCCATTGACTTTGTTGATGAAAACACCGGTATAGTAGTTGGAGGAGCGGGAAAAGTATTTCGCACAAACGATGGTGGTAAAACTTGGAATTTAATATCACTTAATGTAAGTTCGGGGTTAAATAAAATAAAGTTTTATGATAATCAATTTGCAATTATTATAGGACAAAAAGGTAGTTTTTTTTATTCCAAGAATTTTGGTAAGGAGTGGAAAAAACTGAAATCCAAAACATTTTTTAATTTAAATAATGCTTTTTTAAGTCCGGATGGAAGAATATTTATTCTAACTGATAATGGTAAATTAATGATCATTTAATCTAAACGCACGAGGTATTTAATTGGACAAATTTGTAATAAAAGGCGGGAAAAAATTATCCGGCAGTGTTGATATAAGCGGAGCAAAAAACTCATCTTTAGCTTTGATGCCGGCAACACTACTTAATGCCGGGATTAATATAATTGAAAACACACCAAGGGTAAATGATATTTTTACAATGATTAAATTGTTAAGTCATATTGGGGTGAAAACCGAATTTGAAAATCATAAACTAACTTTAGATACAACTGAAATTACAAGTCAAGATGCACCGTATGAACATGTAAAAAAAATGAGAGCTTCAATATATGTTTTAGGTCCTTTATTAGCAAGGTACGGTTTTGCCAGAGTATCTTTGCCCGGAGGATGTGCTTGGGGTCCTCGGCCGGTAAATCTGCATCTTGAAGCACTACAAAAAATGGGAGCTAAAATAACGAATGATGCCGGCTATATTGTAGCTAAAGCTAAAAAGTTACATGGCACAAAAATACATTTTGATATTTCTTCTGTCGGTGCAACCGGTAATATTTTAATGGCGGCAACTTTAGCAAAGGGTACTTCAGAGATTACTAATGCTGCAGTTGAACCTGAGATTGTACAACTTTCCGAGTTTTTAGTATCCATGGGGGCTAAGATTGATGGGATCGGAACAAATACATTACTTATTGAGGGAGTTGATGAATTAAAACCTTCTTCCATTACAAATATACCCGATAGAATTGAAGCCGGTACAATTTTAATTGCCGGCGCAATTACAAAAAGTAAAATTCAAATTAAAAATGTGATTCCGAATCATCTTTCTGCAATCATCGATAAATTGTCGAAAGCCGGTGCTAAATTGGAGATTTTTGATGATTCAATTAAAATTGACGCAAAAGGTTTGTATCCGGAAAGTGTTGATGTTTCTACTGCAATTTATCCGGGATTCCCTACCGATATGCAAGCGCAATGGATTGCATTGATGGCTTTGGCAAAAGATACAGCTACCGTTACCGATACAATTTATTTGGATAGATTTAAACATATTCCCGAACTTGCGAGGCTTGGCGCTGATATTGAACTCCGTGGCAACAGTGCTATTGTTAGGGGTGTTAAAAAATTTACGGGTGCAACTGTAATGTCAACGGATTTACGGGCAAGCGCTTCACTTGTATTGGCAGGCTTGGTTGCACATGGCACAACAGAGGTTTTGAGGGTTTATCATCTTGATAGGGGATATCAACTAATAGATGAAAAACTTAATGAACTTGGTGCCGATATTCTTAGGGTTAGCGGAACGGAATTCTAAATGCGAAATGGAAATAAAAATATTTTTTTTCTATCAGATAAAAATTATTTCCTTATTCTACTTGTCCATTTTCTTTTTGAAATAGGATTACAATTTGTTCCGTTGACAAATATTTTAAGTTATGATTTTGCAATTGTAAATTCGATTTGGCTTTCAATTGTTGGGGTTATTGTTTTTTTTGATGCAAACCCGAATGACAATTATTTTAAGCTGTTAAAATTAAAACTTAAAGTAATATTTATAATAATTTTTTCAGCTTTACTGATTTCTTTGTTCGTAACATTGTTTATAAAAAAATGTCCCCCCTGTTTTGGAATTGTTTATTTTGGATTAATTTCAATACCTGCTTTTTTTATCGGTAGTTTAATCTCATTTTTTTTGCGTTTTTATAAGAGGACAACCAGGATTGCGTGCGTAATATTAATTTACCTTTTTTTGACTGTTTCTCCAATATTAGAAATTTATTTCAACCCTCAAATTTATTTTTATCACCCTCTAATTGTATTTTTCCCGGGAACAATTTATGACGAAAATATTTCAATTGATTTTACATTTTTAGTATATCGCATTTTAACTTTGCTCTTTTTTTTCGTGCCGCTAATTTTCGAAAAATATTTTTCTAATAAGAAAAGAAAAATTACATTACATTACTTTATACTCGGAGTGCTTCTTTTTTCATTTTTTAAAACAAATTTGGGCTTTTCCACCAATCTAAATAAAATTCAAAGAGTTTTAACTCAAAAAATTTCAACTACTCATTTCGATATTTATTGTTCTGCAAAAATTGAAAGCAAACAAAAAAAAATGATTGCAGCCGAACATGAATACTATTTTGAAAAATTATTTGCAAAATTAAAAGTAGCACCAAAAAAAATAACTTCCTTTCTTTTTGAAAATAAAAATCAAAAGAAAAAATACTTTGGAGCTGAAAATGCCGATGTTGCTAAACCTTGGCTGAAGCAAATTTATTTGGAAGAAGATAGCTATTATAAAACTTTAAATCATGAATTGGCACATGTTTTTGCCGGTGAGTTTGGAGTAACGCCTTTCAGGGTCGCAGAAAATATAAACTTTCCAATGATAGAAGGCTTTGCAGTAGCAATGGAAGATAATTTTTATGGTTATTCCATTCATGAAATTGCAAAAACAGGCTATGAGTCGGGGTTTTTTATTGACCCGGATTTATTGTTTAAACCGGGTGAGTTTTTTGTAAATGCTTCTTCAATTTCGTATTTGTTTTCGGGTTCATTTGTAAAATTCTTAATGCAGAAATATGGAATTGAAAAGGTTAAAAATTTATATGCTGATTTGAATTTTAAAAAATACACTTCAAGAAATTTAGAGGAGCTTTCAAGCGAATATATTCTTTATATCAAAAATCTAGATATTGAAGTAAATAAAAATGTTGCTCAATTATTTTTTGGCAGAAGACCATTAGTAAAAAAGATTTGCGGCAGATATGAAGCTGAAAAGATGAAAGAAGCCGGAAAGCTTTACCGGAATAAGAATTTTATTTCTGCTGAAAATTCGTTTAAAAAGATATTTGAAAAAACAAACTCATTTGCAGCTTTTTTGGGAATTGTGAATTCACTTCGTATGCAAAATAAATTTAAAAATGCATTGAAATTTTCTGAACAATACAAAAATAATTTTAAAAATACCTCCTTTGAGTTTCAATATAATATGACTTTGGCGGATTTATATTCCCTTAATTTAAGATTTTTAAAAGCCGATTCAATTTATCAAAAAATATATATTCAAAAACCTAGTTTAACTTATAAATCAATAGCTGCTGTTCGGTTACTTTTGTTGCGGAAATCGAAAGAAGTATTAAAAGATTATTTAACCGGAAGCATTTTTGATAAATATCAAATTTTGTACAACCAAACGAAAAATATTTTTGATTTAGAATTACTGCCTGTATTAATTTCTCTTTCAGAGAGTTTAAATGAAAATTATAATTTATTTAAGAATAAATATTTTAAGCTCGAATTAAAGAATTTTTCAGCTACTACCTTAAATCAGCTATCAGAGTTTTCCTATAGGAATTATGATTTTGAGAATGCAATTAAATTTGATAAACTTGCACTTAAAATTGAAAAAAATATTTTCAGAAAACAAAGAATCAGTGAACATTTAAATAAAACCCTTTGGGTTAGAGAAAAAATTAAAAATGATAGATTTTAAAAAAGAATTAAATAAATTCACATTTTTACAAGTAGCATCTGACTTGGCAGCAGAATCAAGCGTAGAGCTTTATTTAGTTGGTGGTTTTGTGCGTGATATAATTCTCCAAAGAACAAAAACAGAAATGGATTTTTTAGTTGTTGGTAGCGGAATAGATTTTGCAACATTATTAGCCAAGAAACTTCATATTAAAAATGTAACTACATATAAAAATTTTGGTACGGCTCATTTTAATTTTAATGGTTTTGATCTTGAATTTGTTGGTGCAAGAAAGGAATCATACAATAGAAATAGCAGAAACCCAATTGTTGAAGACGGGAGTTTTGAAGAGGATATCGAAAGAAGAGACTTTACGGTAAACGCTCTGGCAGTTTCACTAAATAAAGAGGATTTCGGAAAGTTAATTGATAGGTACAACGGATTTGAAGATATTGAAAAAAAAATAATTAAAACTCCACTTAATCCGATGGATACTTTTAATGATGATCCGTTACGAATATTACGTGCCTTTAGATTTGTTGCGCAATTGGATTTCGATGTTGATGATTCTGTTTTATTGGCCGCCGAGAAATTGGCGGAGCGATTAAAGATTATTTCAATTGAAAGAATTACAGATGAATTTTTAAAAATACTGGCCGGACTTAATCCTTCAAAAGCATTGATCCTATTACATAAAGTAAATGTATTGAAAGTAATATTCCCTGAATTGCACAATTTGGCCGGCACCGAGCAGATAAAAGAATATCATCACAAAGATGTTTTTTTTCATACAATGGAAGTGCTTGACAATATTTGTCCGAATACTAAAAATGTGTGGTTACGATTTGCAGCTTTGATGCACGATGTTGCAAAACCGATAACAAAAAAATTTGATGAAAAAATAGGATGGACCTTCCACGGGCATGAAGAAATAGGCGCTCGTATGATGAAACCCATTTTCAAAAGATTTAAGTTTCCGTTTTCACAATTGGAATATGTTCAAAAATTAATACGACTTCATTTGCGCCCTATAGCATTGGTTGATGAGATTGTTACGGATTCTGCCGTAAGGCGTTTTATTGTAAAAGCCGGCGAAGATCTTGACGATTTGATTACTTTATGCAGGGCAGATATTACAAGTAAAAATCAGGCAAAAGTTAGTCGGTATCTGCAGAATTATGATTTGGTAATGCAAAAAGTAAAGGAGGTTGAAGAAAAGGACAAATTACGTGCATTTCAATCTCCGGTTCGTGGTGATGAAATTATGAAAATTTGTAATATCCCACCCGGTAAAACCGTTGGATTAATTAAGTCTGCAATTGAAGATGCTATTTTGGATGGCATTATTCCTAATACTTACGAGGCTGCATTCGAATATCTAATGAAAATTAAGGATGATTTTTTAAATTAGATTATTATTTATTTCTGCATTGCTTATTTATACAAAGAAGATTTAATTACGGAATGAAAATTGGAAACTTAAAATATGTTTTTCTGATTTTTGCAATTTTTTTTTTAACGGATTTGTATGCACAAGATTTCTTTGTAAAAAGTATATCCGACACATTTATTGTTAAAAATGAAAAGCAATTCAGATTTAATAATGTGATTTTATTTGGATCGAAAGTAAATATCTTTGTAAATAATATCCCTGTCAAGCCGCAAAGTTTTAAAATTAATTTTAAAAAAGCTTTTTTAGAAATAACAAATAGTAAGATTATTTCTACAGGCGATACTTTAATAGCAAATTATTTAACGTTAAAATATAATTCCGCTATCCGATTTAAGCCTAATCTTCAGGAACATTTACCTGATCGGAGTTTTGTAAATACTCAACACAAAATAACATTAAAGTATATTCCCTGTAACTTTATTAACTCATAAAGTATATTATATACAAACATTGTAAATGAAATGTATATACATATACATGACATGAAAGATAACTGTTATCTCGCTGATCATACAC
>CAZCBD010000071.1:0-12652 GCA_964496755.1 uncultured Melioribacteraceae bacterium | reverse complement strand
TGGTTGGTCTTTGCAAACGGATGGCGATACATTGAAAATGATAAGAAACTATTTGTGTCATGATGAATGTTCGATTAAGGAAACTTTAGCTTTTAAGGATAATGGTAATAATAATCTTCCGGAGTTTTTGTATGCTTTGTTTCAACGAAATGAATGGATGGCGGAGCCGGTAAGTATTAAACTAACTACAAAATATAAGATTACAATAGATGAATGGAACAGCAATTCCAAATATAGTGGCACGTTTTCCTCGAGAGATTTCAGTTGGGTGTTTTGGTGCGAAAAGTAGTTTTATTCTGGATAGTGCCAAAAGGAGCTATCCGGAAAATGTAATTTCATGAGGTGTTTTTTAGATGCATTTTTACACATTCTGAGGGAAAAGAGAGAAACTCAATAATTTTTGTTTTTATGCTGTTTCTGTTTACCAATGTAAAAGCTTAAGAGACAGAGTTTTCTTTGTAAAAAGTAGGGTAGGAATTACGAAGTTCAAAATCCGTTTGACTTTGGTATTTATTATTTTCAACCAGTCAGCAAATTAGGGCTTAAATTTATTATCCTCAAAAATATAAACCTCAAAAAAAGATTAGTAATATAGGGAACGCAATTATTGCGTTCCCTTGTTTTTATAAAATAGATTTCAGAGAATCATATTGTGCAGCAATAGTTTTTTGTAAGTCTTCATTCGAATGAGCGGTGGAAACAAACATAGCCTCAAATTGTGCCGGAGCAAGATAAACTCCATGCTTCAGCATTTCGTGGAAGTATTTTCCGTACAATTTTGTATCGGAAGTTACAGCGTCTGAAAAATTTCTAACTTTTTTATCGGTAAAGAACAAACAGCTCATTGAGCCAACTCGATTCATTGTAAAGTTCAGCTTCAATTTTTTCAGGTTTTCCGAAAAACCCATTTCCAGGAATTTTGATTTTTTTTCCAAGTCGTCATAAATTGAAGGAGTATTTTTAATATAATTTAATGCTGCTATTCCGGCCGCCATTGCCAACGGATTCCCACTTAATGTGCCGGCTTGATAAACAGGTCCCACAGGGGCAAGCGAATTCATAATTTCCTTTTTTCCGCCGAAAGCACCTACCGGCAAACCGCCGCCGATAATTTTACCCAACGTAGTTATATCCGGTTTTATTGGTAAAATATCTTGAGCACCTCCTTTTGCAACACGAAAACCCGACATTACCTCATCAAAAATCAATACAATATTTTTTGATGTGCATAGTTCTCTTAATTTAATCAAAAAATCATTTTCGGCAGGAATTACACCCATATTGCCTGCAATCGGTTCAATAATAATAGCAGCAATTTGATCATTATTTTCTTCAACTAATTTTTCTACGGATTCAAAATCATTATAAACAGCAAGTAAAGTATCGGCAGCGTTTCCTTTGGTAACTCCGGGACTTGTTGGCACGCCGAGGGTTAGAGCGCCGGAACCTGCTTTAATCAAAAAGAAATCTGCATGGCCATGATAACAGCCTTCAAATTTTATGATTTTTTCTCTGCCGGTGTATCCACGAGCAACACGGATTGCAGACATAGTAGCTTCTGTTCCGCTATTAACCATTCGCACCGATTCAATTGAAGGTACAAGTTCAGAAACAAGTTCAGCCATCTTAACTTCCAGTTCGGTAGGTGTTCCAAAGCTGGTGCCGTTTTCAATGGCTTCCAATAATGCTTGTTTTATAAATTGTGGGTTATGACCAAATAAGTGCGGTCCCCAACTTCCAATATAATCAATATATTCATTTCCGTCGGTGTCAATCATTTTTGCTCCGATTCCGGATTTCATGAAAATCGGATTTCCACCAACGGATTTAAAGGCTCGTACCGGCGAGTTTACTCCTCCGGGAATATTTTGGCAAGCCTTGTTAAATAAAATTTCACTTTTATTAATTTGCATTTTTCCCTCGTTCAGTTTTATTTCGACAAAAATTTTGCAGCATCTTTTGCAAAATAAGTTAAAATCATATCGGCGCCGGCACGTTTAATGGCTAGCAAAGATTCCATCATAACTCTTTCCTCATCAATCCAATCATTAATTCCGGCAGCTTTGATCATAGAATATTCACCGCTAACCTGATAAGCGGCAGTAGGCATTTCAAAAGCACTTTTCACTTTTGTAATAATATCCAAATAAGGGCCGGCCGGTTTAACCATAATAATATCAGCACCCTCTTCAATATCGGATTCGGCTTCGCGCAAAGCTTCCAAGGCATTAGCAACATCCATCTGGTGAGAGCGTCTGTCGCCAAAAGCCGGTGCGGAATCAGCAGCATCTCTAAATGGTCCGTAATATCCTGATGCGTATTTTACAGCATAACTCATAATAGGAATATTTTGGAAACCTTTGTAATCAAGTGCTTTGCGAATTGACAAAATCCTACCGTCCATCATATCCGAAGGGGCAATAATATCAGCGCCGGCTTCGGCATGAGTAACTGCCATTTTTGCAAGCAAAGATATTGTTTCATCATTTAGAATTTCTTCACCGTTTAATAATCCGCAATGCCCGTGTGATGTGTATTCACATAAGCAAACATCAGTGATAACAACTAGATTGTGCACTTCCTTTTTAATGGCACGCACAGCGCGCTGGATAATACCATCAGGAGCATACCCCTCACTTCCTTGCTCATCTTTGTGTTCCGGAATGCCAAACAGGATGACGGCCGGAATTCCTAATGCTTCAACTTCTTTACATTCATCAACTAAAACATCAATTGACATTTGAAATACGCCGGGCATTGATTTTACAGGGTTTTTTACTTTTGTTCCGGGTGCTACAAATAGGGGATAAATTAAATCCTCTTTGTGCAAATAGGTTTCTCTTATCATATTTCTTACGCCGGAATTATAACGTAATCTTCTTAATCTCTTCTGTGGAAACATAATTTCTCCAAATTTATTTAATCTTTATTATTTTAATGTTAAAGTAACATCATCAAAAATTTTCTTCGAATTTTTTATGCAATCTCCAACACTTATTCCACCGCGATAATTTCCGGCAAGAAATATTCCCGGATGGTTTTTTTCGAAGTTTATAAAATAATTTTCATGCTCGATATATCCTAAATTGTATTGCGGAATTGCCGATTGCCATAGCTTGTGTTTAACAAGTAAAGGCTCTGCAGTTATTTTCATTGTTGATTTAAAGTCGGCAATAATATCTTCTATGTATTGCAAATGATGTTGCTCAAAAAAGTTGCTGTTTTTTGCACCGCCAACAAAAATGGTAAAGGCAGCATTATCGTTGTTGGCGCGGTTCGGGAAAATTGTAGAACTCCAAATTGCACCAAGATATTTTTTCTTTTCTGCTGAAGGAATTAAATATCCGAAACCGTCTAAAGGTTGCAATATGTTTTTCTTTTGAAAAGCCAGATACAAAACCATTACCGGAGGATAGTAAATATTTAACAAGTGCGTGCGTAAATTTGAATCCATTTCACGAAAAACTTCAGCAGCTTGATAAGCGGGAATTGTGGAAATAACCTTGTCGGCAAAAATTGTTTCCCGCTTCTCATTTTTTAAAAATTCTACTTTAAATTGACCTTTTGTAAATTCTTCGGTTGACTCGGTAACTCGAATCACTTTTGCACTTAATTCTATTCCACCGTTCAAATTTCGGGCAATAGCACGAGTAAAACTTTGCATTCCGTTTTTAAAAGAAAACATTTTTGCATTTTGTTTTGAATCTTCGCCTCTGGCTTTTCTTTCCTTTGCGCCCTTTATCATTCCTTTAATTAATCCTCCGTAAACTTCTTCTAATCTGTAGAGCTTCGGAAAGGCAGATTTTACAGATAGTTTATGAGGATCGCCGGCAAAAACACCTGAAACAAAAGGATCAATTGCATATTTTAAAAACTCTTTTCCAAGTCGTCGTTCAACAAATTCTGCTATGCTCTGATAATAACCGTCCTCGGATTTTCCAATAAAGGGTTCCAAAGCCAAACGGAATTTTGCTTTCGGTGAAAATAATTTTGCAGTGAGAAATTGAAAAGGTCCGGTAGGCAAAGGCAATAATTTTTCGTTTTTTAAAATATATCTCTTTGCTGAGGATGAATTTGCATAAATCATTTCATCGGTAAAATTAATATCGGAAACAATCGTTTTAATTAATGGGGTAGTTTCCAAACCACTATTGGGTCCGTAATCAATCAGGAAATCTTCAATTTTTTCCGTTTGCATCGAGCCGCCAACTTCATGTGACAATTCTAAAATTTTGCAACTGATACCAACTTTTTTTAACCAATGTGCTATTGAAAGCCCGGTAATTCCTGCTCCTAATATTACTATATTCTTTTTTTTAGTCATACTTTAAATTCAAATAGTTAATAGTTAAAAATTTTAAGGCCAAAATAAACTCCGACATATCATTTAAACCTTCTGTTATAACAAAATTTTTAATTCCAATGGAATTAGCAAATTTACGATATTCAATATCAATCTCGAATAACGTTTCAATATGATCCGAAACAAATGAAATCGGGACTACAATTAAATTATTAATTTCATTTTTAGCAATTATTTTGATGGTTTCAATTGTAGAAGGTTTTAGCCATTTTACGGGGCCGATTTTACTTTGGAAAGAAACAAAATATTTAAAATTCAGATCTCGATCTGCAATAACCCTTTCAACGGTTTTATATATTTGTTGTTCATATGGATCACCTTTTTTTATAAATGATTTGGGTAAACCGTGAGCGCTGAATAGTATAGCTGTATTTCTGTAATTGGCATTTTCAATTTTTTTGAAAGCTTGGTTTATTCTGTTGTTAATTGCTTTAATGTAGTTCGGGTCATTAAAATATGATTCAACAAAAATACAGTTATTTAAATCATAATTTTTTTTCCATTCATTAAAAGAAGATCTAGTTGTAGAAAAGGAATATTGAGGATATAAAGGAAGCAGCAAAACTTTTTCATAATTTTTCATTTTTATTTCACGAGCGGTTTCGGATATTAATGGTTTCCAATATCTCATGCCTATAAATACATCAATTCCAAATTCCTTTAATTCTTCAGACAGTTTTTTTCTTTGTAATTCTGTCCAATAATTTATGGGGGAAGAGTTGCCGATTTTTTTATATTGCGTCGAGGATTTCGGGGCTCTTTTTTTTGCAATAATTTTTGCAATGGTTTCTTGAAAAAAAGGGATTTTAAAAATTTCTCTGTCAGAAAATAAATTAGTAAGAAAAGGCTCAATAGATTCAATGGAATCAGGTCCTCCAAGATTCAAAAGTACAACAGCTTGTTTCATAATTCCTTTCTACAAAGTTTTTGAAAACTTTCCTGTTTGTTTTTTTAGTTCAAAAAAAGCATCAAAACAAATAGCAATATTCCGAATAACGAAAATTCCTTTTTCGGTTACCTTAAAACCGTTATCGGTAAAAATTAATAATTGGTCATTTAAAAAAGTATCTAATTTTTCGAGTGAGGATTTAAAATATTCTTTAAAATTAATTTGGAATTCATTTTCAATTTCAGAATAATTTAATTGAAAATCACACATGATTTTCATAATTACTTTTCGTCGGAGTAAATCATCTTCTGATAAAATGTAACCCTTGGAAATAGGAAGAAATCCCTTATCTATTGCGCTGAAATATTCTTTTTCGGTTTTATGATTTTGGGCATAAGTGCGTCCGTGTTGACTAATTGAAGTTAATCCGAAAGCATATAAATCAGCACCGGCATTTGTAGTATATCCTTGAAAGTTGCGCTGCAATTTTTTTTCCCGAAGAGCGATGGTTAACTCGTCATCTTCTTTGGCAAAATGATCCATTCCGATAAAAACATAACCGGCATCGGTTAATTTGGTAATTGCCATTTCAAAGATTTCTAATTTTTCTTCGGCAGAAGGCAAAGCTTTTTCGTCTATCAATTTTTGATGTTCCTTCATCCAGGGTACATACGCAAAATTAAATAGTGCAATGCGCTCAGGGTTTATATCAATAATTTTATCAATCGATACTTCAAATTCCGAAACGTTTTGGTGTGGAAGACCGTAAATTAAATCAAGATTAACCGAATTAAAGCCTAAGTCTTTTGTCCATTGAACAACTTTACGCGTTAGTTCTTCGGGTTGGATTCGATTAATTGCCTTTTGCACCACAGGATTGAAGTCTTGAACGCCAAAGCTGATCCTATTAAATCCTGTGCTTTTCAATGTATGCATATGTTCGAAAGTAAGTCCGCGCGGATCAATTTCACAGCTTTGTTCGGCATTGGGAGCAAAATTAAATCTCTCGTTTATAAAATTTTTTAAATCCAATATTTCTTCGGGGATTAAATGAGTTGGTGTGCCACCTCCCCAATGAAACTGATTTACTTTTCGTTCGGTATTTAGATAGGTTAACATTAAATCAATTTCTTCTTTCAAAAAATCAACATATTTTGATACTCGTTCTCTATTATTGGAGATAATTGTATTACAGCCGCAAAAGTAACATAAAGTATCGCAAAAAGGGATATGGCAATAAATGGAAAGAGGCGAATTAGATTCATTCCCGTTGGTTCGAATAATTTCATCAATATATTTTGCGTGTGGGAAATTGGTTTTAAAATTTGGTGCAGTAGGATAGCTTGTGTATCGAGGTCCGGGTTTATTGTATTTTTTTAATATTTCGATGTCAAAATGTTTCATCTTAAACTTTCTGTTTTGATTCTAAAATTGGTGATAGCGTTGACTTTCGTTTTTTATAAAATCTACTAAAACTTTTAGATTTTCGGGACTTGCATCGGGTAATATTCCATGCCCCAAATTAAATATATGTCCTGTTCCTTCGCCGTATGATTCTAATACGGCTTTAGCTTTCATTTTTATAATTTCCGCATCGGCATATAAAACAGTGGGATCAAGGTTGCCTTGCAGAGCTACTAGATGGCTGACGCGCTTTTTTATTTTTCCGATATTTAACGTCCAATCAAGTCCTAATACATCAATTCCCGATTTGGCAATTTTTCTTATGCTGTGATGAACACCTTTGGAAAATAGAATTACCGGTTCATCACTTTTTTTTAAGTTCGAAATAATTTGTTGAATGTATTGAAGTGAAAATTCCTTGTAATCATTAGGGGAAAGAAGCCCACCCCATGTATCGAAGATTTGCACAGCATTTACCCCCGATTGAATTTTTGCCGAAAGGTAGGCAGCACAAGCCGAAGCAAGTTTATTCAATAAAATATGAGCTAATTCGGGGTTATTAAAAATAAATTTTTTGACCTTTGAGAAGTTTTTGGAGCCTGATCCTTCAACCATGTATGTCATCAAAGTCCAAGGTGAACCGCAAAAACCAATTAACGGAACTCGACCGTTCAATTCTTTTTTCGTGAGCTCAACAGCATCTAATACATATTTGAGATCAGTTTCAGGAGTGATATTTTTTAAATGACTAATATCATGATGATTATTAATTGGTTTGGGAAAAACAGGTCCGCGATTTTCTATCATTTGCAATTCCATTCCCATTGCTTCAGGAATAACAAGTATATCGGAAAATATTATTGCCGCATCAACACCAATTATGTCAACAGGTTGAATGGTTACTTCGGAAGCTAATTCAGGTGTTTTACACATTGTCATAAAATCAGCTTTTTTTCGGATTGCTCTGTATTGAGGTAGATATCTTCCTGCTTGTCGCATTATCCAAATTGGTGTTCTTTCTGTTTTTTCTCGTTTGCAGGCACGAATGAAAAGATCGTTTTTTAGATTTTCCATTATGTTTATTCCCAACTTTATATGTTATATTTTTTTATAATTTCTGTAAATACAGATTTTAAATTAAAAACTTTAGGGCAAATATGAACGTTTATTTCTAATAGTTCGGCGGATGATTTTGTTTTGTTTCCGATTACACAAAATAAAATATCAGCAAAGTATTTTTTAGGGTTTTCTATTTGCAACAGTTTGATGAAATTGCCTAAATTCGACGGACTTGTAAAAACAAAAATATGAGGTTTATTTTTTTTTATGAAATCAATTTCATTTTTTGAGTAATGCTTTATTGTGTTTTTATAAATAGGGAGTTGCTCAACATTTGCTCCCAAGGATTCAAGTTTATCTTTTAGTTTATTATCTGAAATTGATGAGGAAGGAATTAAAATATTTTTATCTTGAATATTCAGAGTTAAAAATAAATCTATAATTCCATCTGATGAAAAACTCTTGGGCATTAAATTAACTTCGAAATTGTTTTCTTGGCATATTTGCTTTGTCTTACTTCCGATTGCCAGAATTTTACAGTTTAATAATTTGTCCTTTAATTTTTTATACAGTTTACTTGCCGCAAAAAATTTTACTGCGTTTACAGATGTAAAAACCAAATAGTCAAAGTTAATATCTGTTTCTACCGGGTTTGAAAAATCATCGTTTGCTGAAAGTTCGATAGTTGGAAAAGAAATTGTATTGAATCCGTTTTTTTTTAGAAATTGAAATTCTTCTTTGGCTTCTTTCTCATCTTTTGTGATTAAAACATCAATATTTGTAATCTGTTTAAACAATGTTTTTTTTCAATTTATTTAATATTTCTTTTGCACCGGCGTTTAATAAATCTTTGGCTAAAGATGTGCCCAATTGAATTGCATTTTTTTTTGCACCACGTATTTTTTTTCTAAAAGTAATATCTCCGTTAAGTGACCCGACTATAGCATCAAGATAAAGTCCGTTGGATTTTACTTCTGCGAAAACCCCAACAGGAACCTGACAGCCGCCTTGCAAAGTGTTTAATAATGCTCTTTCTGCTAAAGTTGAGTAAAATGAATTTTCATCGTTTAGAAATTTAACACTTTCAAGTGCAAATTTATTTTTGCTATTTACTTCAATTCCAAGAGCACCTTGACCGGCAGCAGGAATTAATTCATCGGTTGAAATATAGGATGAAATATGTTTTTTTAGCTTTAATCTTTCCACACCTGCACAAGCTAATATTATAGCATCCCAATCAGATTCTAAAAATTTTTGAATTCTTGTTGGAACATTACCGCGTAAATCAACTACTTTAATATCAGGTCGTAAGTGTTTTAATTGCGATTTTCTGCGAAGTGAACCGGTAGCTACCGTAGCATTTTCGGGAAGTTTATCAATGGTCATATTTTTTTTCCGAGCAATTAAAACATCCTGAGGGTTGTGGCGTTTTGTTACTGCTGCCAGAATTAAATTTTTGGGTAGGGTAGTTTCCATGTCTTTTAAACTGTGAACGGCAATATCAATTTCACCATTCAATAAATAATTTTCCAATTCTTTTGTAAACAATCCTTTATCGCCAATTTTCGATAGAGATTTGTTTAGAATTTTATCGCCCTTTGTAGAAATTAATTTAAGTTCAACTTTCAAGTTTTTATACTCTTTAAGTAATTCCCTTTTTACGAATTCTGCTTGCCATAGAGCCAATTCGCTTTTGCGTGTACCGATGATTAATTTTTGTTTCAGATTCAAAACATTTTCCTAATCTTTTAGTTTAAATAATTCCTTAAGTGTGTTCGAAATTTCTAAAGCTTTATTTGTTTGAGTATTGTTTTCAGCAAATTCTCTTAAAGTTATTGTAGGGTTATGAAGTATTCTTCCTATTAATCTTCTGGTCATATTCGAGATTTTTTCAAAATCTTTTTCGGAAACTTTGTTTTTAATT
The DNA here is from genome assembly GCA_964496755.1 of uncultured Melioribacteraceae bacterium. Classification (GTDB taxonomy): domain Bacteria; phylum Bacteroidota; class Ignavibacteria; order Ignavibacteriales; family Melioribacteraceae; genus CAZCBD01. Next base: position 3,013 of record CAZCBD010000071.1, on the reverse strand, counting down.
TTACTCAATTCATCTAATCGAAAGGTTTCAAAATAATTATGCAAACTTTTTATTGTGGGAACAATATTTAATGTATTATACCAATTGAATAATAATACCATTTCATCTTCAATTATTTTTTCTACTTTCGGTATTTCCTGCTGTCTCTTTTTTAGATTTATTTCTACGATAGTTTTAAGCGAATCAATGTCATTATAAAAAACATTATCAATATTATTTACAGTTTCATCAAAATCCCTAGGGATTGCAATATCAAGAACAACAATTGGTGCACCCTTTCTTTTGCTTATCGCTTTTTTCATATCGGCAAAAGTAACAATGGGTTCGGGCGAAGATGTAGCTGAAATTATAACATCAAATAATTGTAATTGATTTCTAAAATCATGAAACTTAAGAATTTTTGTTTTGTGTTTTTCGGAAATGATTTTCGCCTTTTCAAAAGTTCTATTTGTTACTGTAATTTTTTCTGCACCTTTATCAACAATGTGGGTTAGGGCTAATTCGGAAGTTTCGCCGGCACCAATAATTAATATATTTTTATTTTTTAAATTCGAATAAATTTTTTGAATTAGTTGAACCGCCGCATAGCTAATTGTAACAGCGCCTTCGCCAATATTGGTGTTGGAAATTGCATGTTTACCGACTTTAAGTGTTGCATCAAAGATTCTATTCATGATAGTAGAATTAAATTCTAATTCCTGAGCAAGTATAAAAGAAGCTTTTATTTGTGAAAGAATCTGACTATCTCCAATCATCAAAGAATCCAATCCGGCGGCAACTTTGAAAATATGCCGGATGGCACTGCAGGAAAAGAAATGATTGAAATTATTTTTAGTGCAATTATTAACATTTTTAAATTCTTGCAGTTTAAGTCTTAAGTCTTCGGAAGAAAAATCAGGATTATTTGGAACACCGAAAATTTCGGTGCGGTTGCAGGTAGATAAAATAAATCCTTCGGATAAAATTGTTTTTTTCAGAATCGGAACAAATTGTCTGATTTCGTCTTCGCTTAAATAAAGACTTTCCCGCATTTCAATTGGTGCGGTATTATGATTTATGGAAATACCTATTAATTGCATTAGTTAAAAGAGTGAAAACTTGTTGTTATAAATGTTATTATTTGCGATAAAATAGTAATAAAAAAACCAATTATGGAAAAATAAATTACCTTTTTACCATACCACTTGAATTTTAATTTAAATATCAATCCTATTGAATATATCGACCAAATAATTATGCTTGATATAAGCTTAGGATCTAAATGGTTAAATTCCGGAAAAGCAATTGGAAGCCATGCTGCACCTATAAGAATTGCTAAAGAAAATAAAATGTAACCTATTAATAATGATCTGAAAGTCATCTTTTCCAAAGTATCCAAACTTGGAATGTTTTTAAAAACCAAGCCGTAATTTTTTAATTTAATTTTTCTAAAAAGCAATACAAACATAATACCGTATGCAGCGGAAATTATGAAGCCGGAATTACCCAATATTGCAAGAGATACGTGTAAGCCCAATAATGGATTATTCAATACTTCTTTAACTATGTATGAATCTTTAATGAAAACGGTAGAAACAAATTGAAAAGAAAGAGGAAACAGTAAAATAAATATTCCGGTTTTTTTATTTTTAGTTGTTTTTTCGATAACAAAATAGATTAACAAAAGAGCAAAAGAAAGTAATGTGAATATTTCAAATTTATCTGTAATTGGAGGATGTTTGAATTCAATCATACGAAATAATAAATAACTTGCATGGAATGCTAAAGTAGTTGGCAACAAAATACGAGTTGATTCGGAAATATTTTTTGAATTGTTAATAAATAATTTTACGTATAACAAATAATTTGCAATATAAAGCAAAAGAATGATAAAGTTTAGAATGTGAATTAAATCAATCATGCTGCCGTTAAGTTAAGTTTTTGATTGCCTGAAAATAATGAAAGTAGAAGTGAATAACAATGGAAGAATAACAATGGAATTAAACAAAAGAGAAAGAGGCTGCAAATACAGCCCCTAAAAATAATTTTTTAGACGTTTAATTTTTAATGCATACTTGGCATCTTTTGAAATTTTATATCTTTAGGTACTTCAAATTTATCTGCCGGAACATTAACATCCAGTTCTATCTTAGTTGCAATAACAGTTGTTTTCATGCCCATCATATTTACGTCTGATTTAATCATAAAACCATTCCATATGTAAAATTTATTACCCATCATTTCCCAAACTTCACAATCTTTATCTAAAACTTTTTCGTTACCAACTTTTTTGGCACCCATTTTTTCCATTAATTTTATGCCTAAGTCTTTAACTTCTTGCTTTTTATCTTTTGGTAAAACAGAATTTATCGGATTGGGAATTTTCATTCCTGTTTTTGTATTGTTGTCAACAGTAATGATTGATTCAAGAGTTGAATAAATTGTTTTGTTCATTTTTTGTTTAGTGCCCATAATAGAAACTTCGATATTTTGGTATTTAGTTTCTTTTTGTCCGTAATTATCAAAATAAACCGTTTCCGTGCCACTCATTGAGCCGGAGTATTTATATTCAATTATTCCGGATTTCACAGTATATACTTTAATGTTATTTTCTTGTGCACACAATACACTAAGTAAAATTAGAACTACAGTTAAGTGTGATAAAAGGTTTTTCATTATTAACTCCTAATAATTTATGCCCAAAATGCAATTGAATTAGATAAGTAAAAATAGTAATTTAAATTCTAAATTGAAATAAAAAATATTTCAAGAACAAATATTGCAAGGTCAAAATATCGGTTTATGAATAATGCAAACAATAGTGTGTGTAATAGTGATTTATTAGATTTTTGTGATGATATTATTTTGATAGTATCAACAGAAGGAAAAATTAAATATATAAATAAAACTATTGAGCAAAAGTTAGGATATACTCAAACCGAATTATTAGATCGCTTTGTAAGCGAATTTATTCCACAAGAGCAGGGGCAATTATTTGCGAATAACCAAAAAGAAAACAATACACAAGTTTTCA
>CAZCBD010000070.1:0-12858 GCA_964496755.1 uncultured Melioribacteraceae bacterium | reverse complement strand
TGGCACCTCGATGTCGGCTCATCGCATCCTGGGGCTGAAGAAGGTCCCAAGGGTTTGGCTGTTCGCCAATTAAAGCGGTACGTGAGCTGGGTTCAGAACGTCGTGAGACAGTTCGGTCCCTATCCTCTGTGGGCGCAGGATACTTGAGGAGATTTGTCTCTAGTACGAGAGGACCGAGATGAACGAATCCCTAGTGCACCAATTGTTGCGCCAGCAGCATAGTTGGGTAGCTACATTCGGTTAGGATAAGCACTGAAAGCATCTAAGTGCGAAGCCAACTCCAAGATTAGGTATCCCTTTCCAATGTGAATTGGAACTGAAGGCTCCTTGTAGACGACAAGGTTGATAGGCTGTAAGTGTAAGTGCAGTAATGTATTCAGCTGAGCAGTACTAATTAGCCGTGAGACTTAACCAATAAATTTTTTAAAAATTTGGTTTATTTTATAGGTGAATCTATAAAGTTGTTATCAATCCTCTTCTTTCTTTCTAAATTTTGTTGAAAAGTTTTCCGGTGGTTATTGCTAGGGTGTTACACCTCTTCCCATTTCGAACAGAGAAGTTAAGCCCCTAAACGCCGATGGTACTGCATCATGAGGTGTGGGAGAGTAGGTAGCCGCCGGGATTTTATTTTTTAGCCTTAAACGCTTTGCGTTTGAGGCTTTTTTTTTATATTTATATTTTATTTTTAGATTATTTTAGCCTTTTATGGATAAACTACTTTTTTCTTCCGATGAAGTTTTTGAAATGTTTAATAATGATGATGTGATTTTAATTGATGTAAGGTCACCGGCTATTTATGATATTTCTCACATTCCCAACTCTTTGAATATTTACGATTTTTTTTCCTTTTTAACTAGAAGTACGGAAAATGGCTTAGGTGAATTTATCAATCATTTTAGAAATATCTTGAGTAAGCTTCCATTAGACGATAAGTATATTATTTTTTATGATAATGATATTGAAGTTTTTTTAGGGGCTTCTTCGCGAGCATATTGGATAACAAAATTTATTGGTTATGATAAAGTTGGAATTCTTAACGGAGGAATCTGGGAGTGGCAAAGAAAAAATTATCCGGTTACCGATAAGAAAACAGTGATCAAAGAAGTTCGAAATTCTTACAATTGGGGCGAACTGAATACTGATATATTTATTTCGGCTAAGGATTTATCGGAAACTTTGACGCAAAAAAATATAAGGATAATTGATAATCGAGACAAAGAGGAATGGCAGGGTAGAGTGATTTCTCCCTATGGTGATCAATACATTGTTCCAAAGGGAAAAATACCGGGAGCTGTTTGGATTGAGTGGAAAGAATTTTTGACATCCAAGAATGGTATAAGTTATTTTAAACAAAAGGATGAAATTCTTGAAATTTGTGCGCAACGAAATATTTTTACGGATGATGAAATTGTGATTTATTGTTTTAAAGGTGCAAGATCCTCAAATACTTTTGTGGCTTTAAAATTGGCCGGTTTTAGAAATGTTAAAAACTATTTTTCCTCATGGTATGATTGGGCGCAATTTGACTTTACGGAAAAAGATTTATTTTAAGCATAAAGGTCAGTTTAATTTGGTGCCCCTAAGTTCACTGATTATGAGTTGACCTAATTTTGATATCTTTTTAGTTGTAGTTTCAGATTTATTATCTTCAAAAACAAAGTTAAAAACAAAGTTGCGTTTGAAAAGTTCAAACGAGATTTTTTCAATATTCTTTTTGTTTTCATTTAAGATATTCAAATCTTCAGGAGATGTTACTTTAATTAAGATTGTTTCGTTTTGGCTGGAAATAAGCTCGGTTTCATTAATTATTCCCAAAGTAAAAAACTTTTTGGTTAGGTGTTCTTTTAATAATTCCCAAGAAAATTTTTCCATATGTTTGTGAGCTTCCGAAATCGGTTTACCTGAAGACGGTTTATTTGAAGATTGTACATGGAGGCTAACGGAATTATTGCTAACGGGGCTATTTTCTATCAGTGTATTTTTTTTTTTAATTATCTCTTCGGAAGAATTTGTTTGATTTGAATCAATTAGCGATAAAATATTAGAAATCGTTTCGGTTTTTTCAATTGCAATTAAGTGTGCAAGTGAAATTTCAACAAATAGTTTTTGATTTTGCGCCGTTTTAATTTGAGACGAAATATTATCGCAAAAATTCAATATTCTAAGTAAATCAGCTTCTGTGTATTTATTAATATAATCTTTCAATTTATTTTTTGATTCTTCTGAAGTTTCTATCAGGTTGGTATTTTGGGTTATTTGGAGTGACAAAATGTTGCGAAAGTGCTCAACCAGTCCCAAAGTAAAATCAATAAAATTCCATCCATTGTCATAAACTTTTTTTGTTACTGAAAAAGCAACTGAAAAATCTTTTTTTAGAATTGCGTCGGAAATTTGGAAATAAATTTCTTCATCGATTAAATTAAGCATTTTTTTCAGAATAGAAGCTTCTATGTTTTTATCACAGAATGCAGCTACCTGATCAAAAAGGCTTTGAGCATCTCGTAAAGCACCATCAGCTTTTTTTGCAATCAAGGTTAAAGATTCGTCGTCAATTTCAATTTTATCGGCATCAGCAATTTTCTTCAATAGGTTTTTAATAAGGTCAAGTTCTATTCGCCTAAAATCAAATAGCTGGCATCTGGAAATAATTGTTAAAGGTACTTTGTGAATATCGGTTGTTGCAAAAATAAAAATAGTATGTTCCGGTGGTTCTTCCAAGGTTTTCAGGAGCGCATTAAAGGATTCGGTGGTTAACATATGTACTTCATCAATTATATAAACCTTGTATTTTCCGGCTGTAGGTGCATATTTAACCGATTCGCGCAAAGCGCGAATATCTTCTATTCTGCGGTTAGAAGCACCGTCAATTTCAATTACATCTAAGGATTTTGAACTGTTAAAAGAATTACACATTTCGCAATTATTACAAGGTTCGGCATCTTGTGGCGAAAGGCAATTTAGAGTTTTTGCCAAAATTCTTGCAGTAGTAGTTTTCCCGACACCACGTGGACCGGCAAAAATATATGCATGGGCAAGTCTGTTATTTTTAATTGCATTTTTCAATGTATGAGTAATATGTTGTTGCCCAACTACATCTTCAAAAATTTGTGGCCGCCATTTTCTTGCTGTTACTATGTAATCCATTTTAACCTTGAACTAAGAGAGAATAAAATTATCTAATTGAAGTTTATTACTTATTATTGTTGCTAACTCTTCCAAATATTTTTTATCGATATCGTTAAAAGAATTATAATCATAACTGTCAATATCTAAAATAGCAAAAACTTTGTTATTATAAAAAAGCGGAACTACAATTTCGGAGCGGGAGCCGGAATCGCATGCAATGTGGCCTTTGAATTTATTAACATCATCAACAATTATAGTTTCCCCCGATTCCAATGATGTTCCGCAAACCCCAATTCCTTTTTTTAGTATTGTGCAGGCTATGTTGCCTTGAAAGGGACCAAGGTAAAGATTAGTGCCTTTAACAAAATAAAAACCAACCCAACTTATTTTTGAAAAAGTTTGTTTTAAAGCTGCCGTGATGTTAGAGAAACTGGAAATAATAGGTTCGGTTTCACTAATCAACGAAGTGATTTGTGGTAATAATTTCTGATATTTTTGCTCGTCATTTTTAGAAAAATCAACAATTAATTCTTCGCTCATTTGGTTTCTCTGTTTTTTTGTTTTCCGGTATTTTTAACTTTGCTTGTATTTTTTTTAGAGTTTTTTTGTTTGGCTTTTATTGGGAAAGTGATTTTTAAAGCTTCATCAATATTTTCAATTTGAATAATTTCAAGTTCGTCCAAAACCTTATGTGGTATTTCCGGCAAATCTTTTGCGTTTTCTTTTGGGATTAAAATAGTTTTAATTCCATTTCTTTTTGCAGCAAGTAGTTTTTCTGTTAATCCACCAATGGCCAATACATTTCCGCGCAAAGTTATTTCGCCGGTCATTGCAATATCATTTCTGGCGGGTTTAGCAGTTAGTGCAGAATAAAGTGACATTGTTAATGTTATTCCTGCCGAAGGTCCGTCTTTGGGAATAGCCCCTTCGGGGAGGTGAATGTGAATTTCTTTACCTTTAAAAGCAGTAGCTGAAATTTTTAATCGCTGTTGATTACTTCGTAAATAACTTAAGGCAGCAATAGCCGATTCTTTCATAACATCGCCAAGTTGTCCGGTCAGGGTTAATTTTTCCGGGCCTTTCATTATTGTGGTTTCAACGTTTAAGATTTCACCGCCTACCGATGTCCAAGCTAAACCGGTTACATTACCTATTTGTGGTTCGGAATGTCTTTTAAAATTGGCAAATTTAGGTACGCCCAAATATTTTTCAACGATAGCAGGAGTGATTTGTATTTTATTTATTTTTTTATTTTTTGGTTTTCGGCTTACGATCTTCTTTGCTGTTTTTCTACAAATTGATGCAATTTCTCTTTCCATGTTGCGTACACCCGATTCTTTAGTGTACTCGTTAATTGTTTTTCTAATTGCTTCGTCGCTAAATTTTACCAAGCTTGATTTAAGTCCGTGAGCTTCAAGTTGTTTTGGAATTACATGTCGTTTGGCAATTTCAATTTTCTCATGTTCAAGATATCCGGGTAGTTCAATTAATTCCATTCTATCTAATAAGGGTAATGGGATATTGTATTTTACATTTGCAGTTGTGATGAACATTACTTGTGAGAGATCATAATCAACATCCAAATAATGATCGTTGAAGGTGTGGTTTTGTTCAGGGTCTAAAACTTCGAGCATTGCCGAAGAAGGATCTCCTCTAAAATCGGCACTCATTTTATCGATTTCATCTAATAAGATAACCGGATTAATTGTGCCCGCTCGTTTCATTGCTTGAATTATTTTTCCCGGCATAGAACCAATATAGGTGCGTCTATGACCTCGTATTTCCGCTTCGTCTTTAATTCCGCCAAGACTAATTCTAACGAATTTTCTGTTTAGCGAACGAGCAATAGATTTGCCAAGAGATGTTTTACCAACTCCCGGAGGGCCAACTAAACAAATTATTTGACCACGCATTTGTTTAACCAAATTAAGTACGGCAATATGCTCAACAATCCTTTCTTTCGGTTTATCGAGTCCAAAATGATCTTCATCCAATATTTTTCTAACATTTTCAATATCTAAAATATCTTTGGATTTTTTTGACCAAGGAATATTTATCATCCAGTCAACATAATTTCTTAAAACGGTTGATTCGGGTGAGCTTTGCGGAATTCTTTTTAGTTTGTTTAATTCCTCCAGGCATTTTGTTTCAATCGTTTTTGGCATTTTAGCTTTTTTAATTTTTTCTTCTAATTTCGAAAATTCCGATCCGTTTTCGCTTTCATCGCCCAGTTCTTCATTTAAAATTCTAATCTGCTCTTGGATTATAAATTTACGCTGAGCTTTACTTATATTTTCCTGAACTTTAGATTCAATTTCTTTTTCAATTTTCAAAATTTCAATTTCTGATTTTAAAATTCTTATCAGCTCAAAAATTTGCTCTTCCAGATTAAATATTTGAAGAATTGATTGTTTAACATCTAAAGGTTGAACCAAATTTGCCGCTACAAAATATAATTTTCTGTCGGGTTCCGGAATGTTTTTATACGTAGCCAAAGCTTCCGTGGGAACGGTTTTATTAATGGAAACATATTTTTTAAACTCGTCTGAAAGTTGACGAATTAAAGCACTAACTCTTCCCTCGTCATATTCAATAGTACGTGCAAGCTCAATTTCGGCTTCAAAGAAATTTATTTCGTCTGTAAAGTTTTTGATTCTGGCTTGGATTAAACCATCAACTAAAACTTTTAACAGTCCATTAGGAAGTTTTAAAACTTGAATTACTTTTGCTACCGTGCCTTCTTTATATAAATTTTTTTGCTTTGGTTCGTCAATCGAAGGGTCTTTTTGTGTTGTTATAAAAATATATTTTGTGCTTTTCAAAGCAAAGTTTGCCGCATTAATAGATTGCTCTCTTCCAACCAAAACAGGGAAAATCATGTAGGGAAAAATCACATTATCTCTTAAAGGTAGAACAGGTAATATTTCAGGAATTTCGGATATTATCGAGTCATCTATTTTTTTATCAATCAACGAATTGTTCATATACTTACCGCTTTATTTTTAGTTTTTAATCAGCAAATATATCAAAATATAAAGCTCCTATCAAGAAAACGAAGGATAAGTTTTTTACTTAAATTTAATGTCCTACAAAAGGTGTTTTATTTTAATTTTTAAAAACAAATCACATATATTTAGAAAAACTAATTTATTAATTTTCAAATTCAAACGGTTTTTTATGATTGAAGAAATGAAGCATATTGCACGTAAAGCAGGGGAAGTTATTTTGGACGGATACAAAAATAATTTCAAAATATTTTATAAAACAAATCTCTCAAATTTGGTTACCGAAATTGATAAAAAATCGGAAGAATTAATTATTGAGTTTGTAAACAAGAATTTCAGTGGTCATTCAATTATTGCTGAAGAATCTGGGAAATCACAAAAAAAATCCGACTATCTGTGGGTGATTGATCCGCTTGACGGTACAACAAATTTTGCACACGGATTACCGTTATTTTCCGTTTCTATTGGTGTTTGCAAAAATAATGAAACTCTTTACGGCGTTGTTTACGATGTAATGCACAATAAATTATTTGCGGCAGAAAAGGGAAAGGGAGCTTTTTGTAATGGAGAAAAATTAAGTGTTTCAACTGTTAAGCAGTTAGAACGGTCACTTTTGGTTACCGGTTTCCCGTATGATTTGGGAAGAAACTTTGATATTGCTTTAAATCGATTTGGTAAATTTTTGAAAAAATCTCAGGCTGTAAGAAGATTGGGGTCAGCGGCAATTGATTTATGTTATGTGGCCGAAGGGATATTTGAAGGTTTTTGGGAAGAGCAATTAAACCCTTGGGATGTGGCAGCCGGAATGTTAATTGTTGAAGAAGCAGGGGGAAGTATTTCAGATTTCAATGGCAATAAAATCGATCTTTATGCCAAGGAGATTTTAGCTACTAACGGACATATTGCTGAAGAAATGATTAAAGTAATTAACAGCATATAAGAAATATATGGGCAATAAATGGTTAATCTTTTTTATTTCCTCCTATTAAATTTCCGATAAAAATTAAAACCATTGCCCCAATAACAGCAACAAAAAAGCTTTTGAAGTTAAACCCGGTTACTCCGGTTTTTCCAAAATATTCAAAAATAAAACCACCAACAAAAGCTCCGGCAATACCCAGAAAAATATTAAAAAAACATCCTGCGTTTTTTTTTCTTCCGGAAAGTTTTGTTGCAAACCAACCGGCAATAGCTCCGAAAATAATCCAAGAAAGTATTCCCATTTTTTAACCTTAAAATATTTATCAGAGCACAAATTTATGAATAGATAATGGTAGAAAATAATTGATAAAAAACTGAAAAATATGTAAATTTAATATCTTATGGCAAAAAATATTGTAATAGCGATTGATGGTCCGGCCGGCTCCGGGAAAAGTACTTTAGCAAGTTTGGTTGCAAAGGAATTGGGGTATGTTTATCTTGATACCGGAGCAATGTATCGGGCTGTAACTTATTTGGCAATTAAAAATAAAGTAATTAATGATAGTAGTGCAATTATTGATTTAGTAAAAAAATCGAAGATTGAATTAAAATACGAAAACGGTATTAATAAAGTAATTGCAAATGGTGAGGATATTACAAAAGAAATCAGAACGCTTGAAGTGAATAGCTTTGTAAGCGAAGTTGCCAAAATAAAAGAAGTGCGGGAAGAATTAGTTGCTTTGCAGCAAAAGATCGGTAATGAAATTAATATTGTTGCCGAAGGAAGAGACACTACCACTACCGTATTTCCTGAAGCCGATCTGAAAATCTTTATGGTTGCATCAATTGAAGCCAGAGCCGAAAGACGGTATAAAGAAAATAAAGAAAAGGCAATAGCCGGTACTTTGGAAGAAATTATTGAAAATCTAAAAAAAAGAGATCAAATAGATTCCGGTCGTGCAGTAAGCCCTTTAAGGAAAGCAGACGATGCCATTGAAATGGATACCACAAATATGACAATTGAAGAGGAAGTGAAATTTATAGTTTCAAAGATAAATGAAAAAATTAAATAGAAAGATTAAATAAACGAACAACTTAAGCCATCCGAAATAACTAATGTTAAATTAAAATATGTTCGAATATTTTTTGATGGCGAAAATATTTAGAACAATTTTTTTGGAGGATCAATGGCGGAAGAATTGAAAAACGCCGCTACTGAAGAACAAACCGCAGTGAAACCATCTGCAAATAAGTTCTTTAACGCAGATGAATATTCTGCAGTTGAATTAGAAGAAATGGCTAAATTATATGAAGAGTCATTTCGCGATATCAAAGAAGGTGAAATAATCACCGGCAAAGTTGTTGCTATCAGTGATGATAATGTTGTTTTAGATGTTGGTTTTAAATCCGATGGTACTATTTCCAGAACTGAATTTACACCCGAAGAAACTTTGGAAGTTGGACAAGAAGTGGAAATAGTTATTGAAAGTGTTGAAGATAGCGAAGGCAACTTAGTATTAAGTAAAAAACGTGCAGACTTTTTACGTGTTTGGGAAGGAGTTGTAAAAGCTCACGAAAACGAAGAAATTGTACAAGGTAGAATTCTTAAGAGAATTAAAGGCGGTATGGTTGTTGACTTAATGGGTATTGAAGCATTCTTGCCCGGTTCCCAGATAGATATTCGTCCGGTTAGAGATTTCGATGCGTTTGTTGGGCAAACAATGGATTTCAAAATTGTTAAGATTAATATTCCTACTGAAAATGTTGTTGTTTCACATAAAGTATTAATTGAAAAATCAATAGCCGGAAAACGTCAGGAAATTATTGACAAACTTGAAAAAGGTCAAATTCTTGAAGGTATAGTTAAAGCAATTACCGATTTTGGTGTATTTGTTGATCTTGGTGGTGTAGATGGCTTAGTTCATATTACCGATTTAAGTTGGGGTAGAATCAATCATCCCAGCGAAATTGTTAAACTTGACGAAAAAATTAAAGTTGTTGTTACCGATTTTGATGTCGAGAAAAAACGTATTTCCCTTAGCCTTAAACAATTACAATCTCATCCTTGGGAAAATATTGATGATAAATACAAAGTTGGCGATAAAGTATCCGGTAGAGTTGTTTCTCTTACTGATTATGGTGCATTTATTGAAATTGAAAAAGGAATTGAAGGCTTAATCCATATTTCGGAAATGAGTTGGACTTTGCATATAAAACATCCATCTCAATTTGTTTCAATGGGTCAGATTGTTGAAGCTCAGATTTTAAGTCTCGATAAAAATGATAAAAAAATATCTCTTGGTATGAAACAATTAGTTCCTGATCCTTGGACAGAATTAATGAGCAAATATCCTGTTGGTTCTAAACACGAAGGTGTTGCAAGAAACTTAACAAACTTTGGTGTTTTTGTGGAATTGGAACCGGGTATTGACGGTTTAATTCATATTTCCGATTTAAGTTGGACCAAGAAAGTTCGCCACCCCGGAGAAATTGTAAAAAAAGGCGAAAAAATAGAAGTTATTGTTTTAGGAATTGATACTGAGCAAAGAAAAATTTCTTTAGGTCACAAGCAAATTGAAGAAAATCCTTGGGATACTTTTGAAAGAGAATATGCTGCAGGAACATCTACAGCCGGTAAAGTTGTTAGGATTATTGAAAAGGGATTAATTGCCGAGTTACCGTTAAATGTTGATGGTTTTATTCCTGCAACTCAGCTTTCTACTTCAAAAATCAAAAATCTTTCTTTCTGTTTTCCAATTGAAACAGAGTTGGATTTGAAAGTTATTGAATTTGATAAAGAAAATAAAAAAATCGTTTTAAGTGCACTAGCTGCATTAAAAGAGAAAGATGATGATGCAATTGCTAATTATATTTCTACTTTCAAATTAGAAAAAGTTTCGGTTGAAGATATTAAAAATGCCGATACTGAAAAATTTGATACTAACGATTTTAATATTTATGAAAAAAACGATGCTCCGATACCTGTAGTTGATGCTGCTTCAAAAGAAAAAGAAACTCCTGAAAAAGAAGCTCCTGAAGGTGAAAAGTCAGAGCAAACAACGGAAAGTGAAAAAGAAAATACTGAAGAATAATTCTTAAGGTATAAATTAAAAAACCGGCTTCAATATTTTTGAAGCCGGTTTCTTTTTAAATGAAAGGTAATTATGAGCAAAAAAGTTTCATTTCATACACTGGGATGTAAATTGAATTTTTCGGAAACATCAGCTATTGGTAAACAATTTGTGGAAAGAGGATTTAGCATTGTTAATTTTAATGACAAATCAGATGTTTACGTGATAAATACATGTACGGTTACCGATGGTGCCGACAAGGAGTGTCGGCAAATAGTGCGCAGAGCTTTGCGGAATAATCCGAATGCCTTTATTATTGTTACAGGATGTTATACTCAATTACGTAGTGATGAAGTGAAAAAAATTAAAGGTGTTGACTTAATTTTAGGTAGCAACGATAAATTTAATTTATTTTCTAAAATTATTGATTTCGAGAAAAATGAAAATCCGGCGGTTTACGTTACTCCACTGGATAAGATGAGCGAATTTTATTCGGCATTTTCAACAGAAGCCGATAGTAGAACCAGGGCTTTTTTGAAAATTCAAGATGGTTGTGATTATACTTGTACTTATTGCACAATTCCATTAGCTCGTGGTAAAAGTAGAAGTGATGCAAAAAAAAATGTGTTGAGAAACTTTAAAAAATTAATTGAAAATGGTTATAAAGAAATAATCTTAACCGGTGTTAATGTTGGCACATATGGTCAGGATATAAATGAGAGCTTATATTCGCTTTTAGCAGAAATGATAAAAATTGAAGGTGATTTTCGGATTAGAATAAGCTCTATTGAACCTAATCTTTTAACTGATGAAATAATCGAATTAACAGCAAGTTCCGCTAAATTATGTAAGCATTTTCACATTCCGTTGCAGAGCGGAAGCGATGAAATTCTTTCAAAGATGCAAAGAAGATATAATACTAAAACGTTTAAAAAGTTAATAGAAAAAATCAATAGAAAAATACCTGATGTTGGAATTGGTATTGATGTTATAGTCGGATTTCCGGGAGAATCGGATAACCATTTTAATGAAACATACAATCTTTTGAATGACCTAAAATATTCTTACTTACATGTTTTTACATATTCCGAAAGGCCGAATACCAAAGCATTGAATATTCCGGATGCTGTTGATTTTATAGTGAGAAAAGAAAGAAATATCATTTTAAGGAAATTGAGTGAAGAAAAATTAAAGACTTTTCAGCAAAATTTGATCGGAAAAGAATTGCAGGTGCTTTTTGAACATTCCGTTAAAAATGGCATGATGAAAGGTTTTGCTTCCAATTATGTGAGGGTAAGTTTACCCGAAAATACTGCTTTAATAAATGAATTGGTTGATGTAAAAATTATCGGTTCGGAAGACCAAATATGCAGGTCGGTAATTGTTGATTCTAAATAATAACAGAAGTATTCTTCATATTATTTCCCCGGTTGTTTTCGGGTTAAAAAATTAATAAAAAAGCTGCTCTTAAAAGAGCAGCTTTAGCTTTGCAAATTAATGGTTTAGTGATAGCATTTTATTGAACGTGTTTACGTGTGAAGTAAATAAAATGCAAAGTTAAGCACATAATGTGTTTGTACAGTTATAATTTCCTGCTTTAGTATAACAAATTGTTTTTTCATAAGTACATTTTACAAGGTCAGAATGAAAACATTCAGTATTACCAGAAGGGCAACTGCATTCTGAACCATAAATATTCCCAGTACAAACCATTCCACATGTTCCTCCAATGGAAGGGTATTCGCAGGGTGAAATTGTATAACAATCCAAACAAATAGTATTTTCTTGTCCAAAGTGGGAGTCTTCTTGTCCCCTTATTGTTCCCTTTTCAACTATTTTAGAATCTATATCAAAGGTTTCAACCTTTAATTCATTTAGATTAAGTTTTATTTTCATGGTTTTCATAATATTTCCTCAAATCGAATGTTTTGTTTTAAAATAATTATTATTGAAAATGTGTTCCATCTAGTTTTCCATAATCAAATGAAATTTGATTTGAATACTGCGAGGTTAGGTTTTGATCGAAGGCAATAATCCGAAAAGCAACATGACCTTGATAGATAACTCGGGGTACCAAAGTAGAAAAATAGTAAGTGTTAAATTCTCTAGTAGCTGCATCAGTAGAGCCGTAATATTCCCAATTATTACCATTTCTAAATATATAAACTTTATATCCATCAATCAAGTCGGGATTACCATTTGTAACATCATTCCATTTTAATGTAACATTGCCAAGTAAATGGTTATATTCCCATGTTAAGTTTGGAGAACTTGGTGGTAATACAGAACGTACTATTATTTTATGTACTCGTTCATTGTAACTCCATTCATATCCGAATGTGGATAAAATGTGATGACAATTAGCTGCCCAGGCTCTAAGAAAATTTGTTCCTAATTCAAGGTATAATTTTTTTGAATAAACAACATCATCTGTAGATAAATATGTAACACCACTAGTATCGTAAATAACTTCATTGTTTAGAAATAATTTGATTTGCCAAGGTTTACCATTTCCTTCCAGATTATGAAAATGAACATAAACAGGTACTTCCACGAATGATTGAGGTGGGCACCTGAAAATAGTTCCATTTGCAGGTAACATTTCAGGGAATTCTGGTTGAGTGGAAAAAATGCTTTCACTTAATGATTCAACATTGTTCAATTCGGAAGTATTTGGTTCATTAATTACTTGTTCTGTACAGGAAGATATTAAAATGATAATCGATAAACCAATT
>CAZCBD010000069.1:0-12876 GCA_964496755.1 uncultured Melioribacteraceae bacterium | reverse complement strand
AAAAGTTTGTGCATGTTGGCAATTACACTTAATTCTTTATTTAAGCATAACAGATGATTGTTTTGCATTATTTCAATAAACTCATCCAAATCACCTGTTGAAATTTCGTTTCGCATTATCTGTTCTAAAATACTATCTAATTTTTTTATTGGTTTTAATATTTCAATTTCAAAATTCTCAAAATTAAAATTCTTATTATTTCTAAATTCATCTAAAATATATTTTTCTTTTAAATCAAATTCATTATTTGGTGTTGCCTCTTCCATTTTTTTTATTACGTCAAAATCACCGGTAGAATTTTTGGATGTAAGCCCCGGATAAGATTTATTATTATTCCTATCGGCCAATTCTGTATTCGTATCAAAATTATTTAATTCATTCTCTTTGTTGAGATCGTCTTTTTTATTTTCTTCAAGTCTTCCGATTTTTATTTCTTCTAATTTTTCATTTATTAAAATCGGTGTCATTACGTCTAATAATAAACTTAAATCTCGGACTAATTTTCCACTATGGATTTTAAATTGTTCCGAAATTTTAAGAAAATCTATTTTCTTTTCATGTATGTCATTATACACTTCATTTAATCTTATTGCAAAACGTGAAAAATCCGTAAGTTTTTTCATATAAGCAATATCATCATAGATAGTTTCACTAGCCTTAAAAAAGTCTTTTAGAATTTTTACTACTTCAATTTTTTCCGGGCTAAGTCGCAAATTGCCGGCCGAAATACTTATACATTCGGTTAAATATTGTTTTTCAAACTCATCCATAAACAAAATCTTCTTTTTGGAAAAAACTTTTGATTAAACATTAATTCTTGGAGCAAAAAAAAACACTTTCAAGTATTAAATGTAATAAATATGTAAATGAAAAACAGTGAGAAAATATTTTGATTTGCTTTCTGAAAATATCTTTAACGTAAAAGTATAAACAAAAACATAAAAGTATAAACAAAATGCTTTAATTTATAAAACGATAATTAAATTAATGTATTATTAAATCATGTTTGAATTTGACAATCAATTAATTATATTTTGAAGTTAAAACTTATGGGTTTCTATTAAGAATTAATAGGGAATCTGGTAAAAAGCCAGAGCTGTACCCGCAACTGTAAGTTCAAAAAAAGCTTTAACATTTTGCCACTGCGTCAGAAAAAAATACGTGGGAAGGCGTTAAAGTTGAACGAGCCAGGAGACCTGCCCATAAAAAAAGAGCAAGAGGCTTTCGGGAGTTAAGGCCATAATCAAGTTTTTCCTTATTCCCCGAAATCTCTAAATGTTATTCGATAATTTTTTAGAGGTTCGTTATGTACACAAAAATTTTCCCTTACACAAAAATTTTCCCTTACACAAAAATCCTAAAACGCGACGGTTCGGTTTATGAATTCGACGCAAGCAAAATCACAAAAGCAATTTCAAAAGCCGGTGCTTCAACAGGTGAATTCGACAATAACACCGCCGAAATGCTTACAATAAAAGTACTAAGCCTTATGCAAAATATTGTGAGAAATCGCATTCCTAAAGTTGAAGAAATTCAAGATATTGTTGAAGAAGTTCTACTTAACAGTTCCTATCGCAGAACTGCAAAAAGTTATATAATTTATCGTGACCAACATTCAAAATTACGTGAATTACACTCACTGAAGAATATTGAACTAATTGATTCATATTTAAGTAAATCCGATTGGCAAGTAAAGGAAAATAGCAATATGACCTTTTCTTTACAGGGGTTAAACCATTACATTGCTTCTGATATTAGTAAACACTATTGGTTAAATAAAATTTATCCGAAAAAAATTAAAAAGCTACATCTTGAAGGCGATTTTCATATTCATGATTTAGGATTACTCAGTGTTTACTGTGTTGGTTGGGATTTATACGATTTATTGCTTGAAGGTTTTAAAGGAGCAGAGGGAAAAATCGAATCGTCACCCGCAAAACATTTTAGAACAGCATTAGGCCAAATTGTTAATTTCTTTTATACATTGCAAGGCGAAGCTGCCGGTGCACAAGCCTTTTCTAATTTCGACACTCTTCTTGCACCCTTTATTAAATACGATAATTTAAATTATAAAGAAGTTAAACAGGCTTTACAGGAGTTTCTATTTAACGTAAATGTTCCTACTCGTGTAGGCTTTCAAACCCCTTTCACTAATGTTACTATGGATGTGGTAATTCCTTCCTATTACAAAAATCAGCAAGTAATAATCGGAGGCAGATTAAAAAGGGAAACTTACGGCGACTTCCAAAACGAAGTAAATATTTTTAATCGTGCCTTTCTTGAAGCTCTTTCCGAAGGTGATGCCTCTGGCAGAGTTTTTACCTTTCCGATACCTACCTACAACATTTCAAAAGAATTTGACTGGGAAAACAAAAATCTTGAAAAATTATGGGAAGTAACAGCTAAATACGGAATACCTTACTTCGCTAATTTTGTTAATTCGGATATGAATCCGGAAGATGCGCGAAGTATGTGTTGCCGTTTAAGAATTGATAATCGTGAACTTAACCGACGTGGCGGCGGTCTTTTCGGAGCATCACCACTTACCGGTTCAATAGGAGTTGTAACTATTAACCTTCCACGTATCGGCTACCTTGCAAAAACCGAAAATGATTTTTTTGAAAAGTTAGGTTCCCTAATGAACGATGCCAAAGAAAGCCTCGAAATTAAACGAAAAATGCTTGAGAATTTTACAAATAAAAACCTTTATCCATATATAAGTTTTTACTTACGAAACATTAAAAAACGTTTCGATAAATTTTGGCAAAATCATTTCTCAACCATAGGTATTGTTGGAATGAATGAGGCCATCATTAATTTTTCGGGTAATAATATCGGTGATTCCGAAGGAAAGATTTTTGCTGAACAAATACTGGATTTTATGAGAATGAAACTTGTGAATTTTCAAGAAGAAACCGGTAATAGTTATAACCTTGAAGCTACACCTGCCGAAGGCACTTCTTTCAGACTAGCAATTTTAGACAAAAAGAAATATCCTCATATCATCTGCGCTAACGAAAAATCAATTGAAGAAACAAATAAACCATTCTACACAAACAGTTCTCAACTACCGGTTGATTTTACTGATAATATTTTTGAAATGCTTGATTTACAAGATAATCTGCAGGCAAAATACACCGGCGGAACCGTACAACATTTATTTGTCGGAGAAAAAATAACAGACTACTCCGCACTTAAAAATTTAATTAAAAACATTGCTTGGAAATATAAAATCCCATATTTCTCAGTCACCCCTACTTTTTCCATTTGCCCTAATTGCGGTTATATTGCCGGCGAAAACCAACATTGCCCAACTTGCTCAAGCAACTGCGAAGTCTATTCGCGCGTAGTAGGCTACATCCGACCAGTTAACCAGTGGAATGATGGAAAACAAGAGGAATTTAAAATGAGAAAAACAATGCAATTATGATTATCGGCGGATTTCAAAAATTAACATTAATAGATTACCCGGGGAAAATTGCCTGTGCAATTTTCACTCGCGGTTGTAATTTTAGATGCGGTTATTGTCATAACCGCCATCTTATTTACCCCTCGGAATTTTCTCCGCTTGTATCGGAAAAAAATATTTTTTTATATCTTGATAAGTATTCAAAAAATCTGGAAGGTATTGTTATTTCCGGCGGTGAACCTACAATACAAAAAGATTTACCGAATTTTATTTATAAACTAAAACGTTACAAATTACCAATTAAACTTGATACAAACGGTTCGAATCCGGAAATATTAAGTTTTTTAATTACACGAAAATATATTGATTTTGTTGCGATGGATATTAAAACAACTTTTCCAAATTATAGCAAAGTTTGCCACTGCAATATTGATATTGAAAATATTAAACAAAGTATAAAGATAATCCAAACATCCGGAATTAAGCATCAGTTTAGAACAACATTTGTATCGGATCTAATTACACTTGAAGATTTACGGAAAATAAAAACGATTTGCGATAATTCCGATTACCAAATTTATAATTATGTGAAATCTAATTCTGATTACACAGTTATTGAAAATAGTGAATTTAATAAGATTATTAAAAATATAATTCCTTAAAATTCACCTAAATATTTCGTGCTTAAATTTTCATCCACTAAAATAATTTAATTCCTATTCATTATTAAGATTTACTGCAATTAATATAAATCGAAAATCTTCAATATTTTAAGGCATGAATAAAAAAATAAATGTATTTTTAGTGCTACGAAGTAGAAAAAAATATGATGAAATTTAAAATATTCGGGAGAAAAACAGTAAATGCAATTTATTCCTCATTCGGCACCAATTGATACCGGTTGGATTGAAGTTATCACAGGCTGTATGTTCAGCGGCAAAACCGAAGAATTAATTCGAAGATTAAAAAGAGTAGAAATTGCAAAACAAAATTTCATCATTTTTAAACCCCAAATTGATAAAAGATATTCTGATGCGAATATTGTTACTCATAACCATCAAGCCCTGCCATCAATATTAATAGAACACAGTTCCGAAATTTTCGATCTTTCTAAAAACATCCAAGTAATAGGAATAGATGAAACACAGTTTTTTGATGAGCAAATTGTGGAGGTAGTAAACAAACTGGCAAATCAGAAAAAAAGAATTATAATTTCGGGACTCGACTTGGACTATCAAGGGAAGCCGTTCGGGCCAATGCCTAAATTAATTTCCATTGCCGAATATGTAACAAAAACTTTAGCCATTTGTGTTAAATGTGGAAATCCTGCCGGACGAACGCAAAGAATTGTTAGATCAGAAAAAAAAGTGCTGATCGGTTCTTCCGAAATATATGAAGCAAGATGCAGAAAATGTCATAATCCTTATGAATAGAAATTTGTTAGACAATTCAATTGTTAAAAGTTTATCCGATATAAATTTCGACACTGCAATTATATTGGGTAGTGGTTTTAAAAAAATATTAAATTATTTTAAAATTATTTCAACATTTAATTATTTAAATTTAAATCAAAAAGATAAAATTAAGGGACACAGTCTAAAATTACATCATATTAAAATTCACAATAAAAATATTTTAATTTTTGAAGGTCGTTTACATTTATATCAAGGATTAAGTTTTAATGAATGTGTTTATCCCATCAAAGTTTTGCAAAAACTAAATTGTAGAAATCTAATTTTAACAAATTCTTCAGGAGCTATTAATAATAAACTTTCCCCGGGTGATATTGTTTTAATCAATTCGTTTATCGGCTTCTGGTTTTACAATAAAATCTTTAATTCGATGAAAATTGCACACACACATCAAACAGTTTACCCTTCACAATTACTAAAAAATAGGTTTCTTGAAGCGGCAAAATCAGTTAACCTAAACGTAAATACCAGGAATTATTTTTTTACTTCCGGCCCCTCATACGAAACTCCGGCAGAAATCAGAATGATGAAAACAGCCGGTGCCGATTTGGTTGGTATGTCCACTCTGCCCGAAGTTTTTTATGCAACAAATAATAATTTTAATGTTTTATCAATTAGTTCCGTATCAAATATGGCAAGTGACATAACAAAACAAAAGCTTACACATAAGGAAGTTATTAGAACTACAGAAAAATCAACAAAAAATTTTGTAAAAATATTTAAAAATTTTTTTTCTTAAATAATTTTTGCAATCGCTGTTATAATTGCAGTTTCAGAACGCAACCTGTTTTCGGTTAATCTATACTTTAGATGTTTATTTAAAACACTTTCTTCCTTTTTGCTGTATCCCCCTTCCGGACCAAAAATCAAGATTGTTTTTTTAGTCAAATTAAATTCTGATTTTCCCCAAACTTTATTTGCATTTTGATCAAAAGAAATAATCTCGCCATTTTCGGTTTCAATTTCCTCAATTGATTTTGCAAATTTTATATTAGGTAAAAAACTTCTTAAAGATTGTTTCATTGCTGCAATTGCAATTTTATTCCAGCGTTCTAGTTTTTCACCCTTGGCTATTGTACGGTTACTCTCAAAAACAATAAAATTTGTAATTCCCATTTCAACTAACTTTTCTAATGCAAAGTCAAATCTATCATTATTTCGTAATCTAGGTATGCAAATGGTTAAATTGGGAAAATCCATTTTATAGCTGTATTCATTAACTATTTCGCATTCAAGTTCTCGTCGTGATGTATTAATAATTTTAGTTTGAAATATTTTTCCATTACCATCAGTTACAAATATTTTATCACCTGTTTTGTGGCGCATTACTTTTAAAATGTGATTTGCTTCGTTACCCGAAATAAAAATAATTGAATCAATAATTTTATCAGCTAAAAATAATTCTATGTCAGAAAGAAAAACCTGTTCCAATTGTAATTTCTCCTTTTCCAAATTCGTTAAAAGAATACTCGAAGTGCCAAGCATTATGTGGTAAAATCAATAATTGCAGTCCTAGTCCGTAACCATTATAAAAATTCTTTTTTCTAATTTCCTTGTAATTATTAAATGTACTTCCGGTATCGAAAAAGCAAAAAACATTAATACCTATCCTTACTTCGGTTAAATTTTCAGGCAAAAGAGGTAACTTGAATTTTAAATCCCACTCTTTAATAATCGGAATATTAATTTCATTTGAACTTAAAATAAATGCCAATCCCTCACGAATATCATTTTGATGACCTCTTACAAAATCTCCAATTCCAAGAATAGCATGTTGATAGTAAGGAATCTGTTTGCCAAAAACCGTTTTAACATACAATCTATTTTTAATATAAATTGATTTATAAAGAGGAAGATAATTCCTAACATCCATATCAATAACATTTGAATTTAATGAACCGATTAAACCGAGCTTTAAATATTGAATATTAAAATAAAAACCTGTTTCTGCCGATTGAATTAAATCGCGTGAATCATAAACATAGCTTAAACCAACATTTAGAAAATTATCTTTTCCTTTTGTAGAAATAGTTATTAGCGGTTTATAAAAATCTGCAGAAAGATTAGTGAAACCTATTCCGGAAATTATCATACTATAATTGCTTATTCTTTTTCCAAAAGAAAAATTTATGGAATTTATTTTATAAACAAATTCTTTTTCTGCTAATTTCTTTGCTAAAAGACTTTGATTGTTCTTTTTTTGATGCTTGGCAGAGATTGAATAATAATAGCTTCCATCCTTTCCTATATATGGATTGCTATAAGCCAATAAAAAATAAGGATCATATCCTATTGCGGTTTTTAAAAAAAATTTATCGTTTCTGCCGGAAAAATTTTTATGCAATATGAATAAGCCATATTGTGCTTTGCTAAAACTTTTTCCAATGGTTTCAATAACGGGCAAAGCAAAGATATACCAACTTTCTTTAACAATAATTTTTAAAATATTTTTTTGCTTTTTATTTACAACAGTAAGAACAACACGATTAAAAAGCCCCAAACTAAATATTCTTTCGCGATTATAATTTAAAATAGATGAATCAACAAAGTCACCCTTTGAAAAGGATAATTCCCTTTTAATTACTGAAGTTAATGTTTTATAATTTCCGGAAATACTAATAGAATCTATTTGAATTTTTTCAGTATTCAGATCTTGAGCTGAAATTGAATATAAAATCAAATTCAATATTAAAATACTTAAACACAAAAATTTCAAAAGCATCTCTGGTATTCAATTTTAATACATTTATTTTGAACAGAATCTATTCCGGCGTTTTTCATCTTTTCAATTTCGGAATTATTTTTAATACCCAGCTGAAGCCAAACAAGTTTTGGTTTTATCGATATAATTTCATCCGTTAGAAAAGGTATATCTTTAGATGGTCGGAAAATATCAATTATATCAACAGGAAATGGAATCTCGGATAGGTTTTTATAACAAATAATATTGCCGGCTGTATCAGTGGCCGGATTAACTCCAACCACTGAATAGCCTTTTAATATTAAGAAATCTGCAATTTGTCTGCTGGTTTTATTTGGATTACTAGATAAACCAACTATTGCTATTGTTTTTGCTTCTTTTAATATTTTACAAATATTTTCCATTTGTTTTAATCTTGAACATAGTCTTCTACGGGAACGCAAGAGCAAAACAAATTTCTATCGCCATAAGCATTATCAATTCTTGCAGATAATGGCCAAAATTTTCTAATCTTCAAATATTCAATTGGATAAACGGCTTTTTGCCTTGAATATTGATGAGTCCATTCATCAGCAGTAGCCGCTTTAGCAGTATGCGGAGCATTTTTTAAAACATTATCCGTTTTGTCTGCTTCCCCTTTTTCAATTTCTTTTAATTCTTCACGAATTTGAATCATCGCATCACAGAATCTATCAAGTTCCGCTTTGCTTTCACTTTCGGTTGGCTCGACCATAAGTGTGCCATGAACCGGAAAAGCAACAGTTGGCGCATGATAGGAATAATCCATCAACCGCTTGGCAATATCTTCAACTTCAATATTAATTGAATGTTTAAATTCATTCATATCAACAATCATTTCATGTGCACAATTACCTTTAGCACCCGTGTAAAGAATTTTGTAATGTTTTTCTAAACGCGCTCTTAAATAATTAGCATTTAGTATTGCATACTTGGTAGCATTTTTTAATCCTTCGGTACCCATCATTAAAATGTATGCATAAGTAATTAAACTAACATTAGCCGAGCCGTAAGGTGAAGCGGCAACAGCCGAAGTATCATGTTCTTCAAATTTAAAAACAGAATGCCCCGGTAAAAACGGCACTAAATGTTCTGCACAGCAAATAGGCCCGACACCCGGTCCGCCTCCACCGTGCGGTATTGCAAATGTTTTATGTAGGTTCAAGTGACAAACATCGGCACCAATGTTTTTCGGACTTGTTAAACCAACCTGTGCATTCATATTCGCACCATCCATATAAACTTGACCGCCGTTTTGATGAATAATGTCGCATATTTCAATAATTGATTCTTCAAATACACCGTGAGTTGAAGGATAGGTTACCATTAGAGCCGATAAATTTTCTTTATGTTGATCAGCTTTAATTTTTAAATCTTCAACATCAATATTACCCTTTTCGTCGCATTTAACAATAACAACTTTCCCGCCGGCCATTATTGCGCTTGCCGGATTTGTGCCATGTGCCGATGAAGGAATAATAATCACATTCCTTTGATCTTCTCCTCTACTTTCGTGATATCTTTTTATTGTTAGTAAACCTGCATATTCACCTTGAGCTCCTGAGTTAGGTTGCAACGAGCATGCAGCAAAACCTGTTATTTCGGATAAATACTTTTCTAAATTAGTTAACATTTCTTTGTAACCCAATGCTTGATTGGCCGGAACAAAAGGATGAATTTGACTAAATTCAGGCCATTCAACTGCAAACAGTTCGGTTGCGGCATTTAATTTCATTGTACAGCTGCCAAGGGGCGTCATTGATGTTGTTAATGATAAATCACCACTTTCCAAACGCTTAATATAACGCATCATTTCTGCTTCCGAATGATACATATTAAATACCGGATGTGTTAAGTATTCCGATTTCCTTTTTAAGTTTTCAGGGATATTTATAGATTCTTCGGGTTCAAATTCAAAATCCTTATTTGTAAATTTTGCAAATAAAGCTAACAATTCTTTTACATCATCCACGCTATTTGTTTCTGCTAATGAAATTCCGATAAAATCGTTGTCGATAATGCGAATATTAATTCCGTTTTCCAAAGCTAATTTGTTAAAAGCATTTGCATCAATTTTAATTTTTAACGTATCGAAAAAATATTTATTTTCTTGTTCGAGACTTAATTTTGATAGCCCGTTATTTAACATTGAGGTAAGTGCATGAATTTTTTCAGCAGTTGCTTTAATTCTTTCCGGCCCATAATAAACTGCATACATCCCCGACATTATTGCTAATAAAACTTGCGAAGTACAAATATTACTTGTAGCTTTTTCACGTTTAATATGTTGTTCTCTTGTTTGCAAAGCCATTCTTAAAGCCTTATTACCATCAGCATCAACTGAAACACCAATAATTCTGCCGGGTATTTGTCTTTTAAATTCTTCTTTGGTAACAAAATATCCGGCATGCGGTCCGCCATAACCAAGTGGCAAACCAAATCTTTGAGTAGAACCGACAACACAATCGGCACCAAATTCTCCCGGAGGAGTTAAAATAGCCAAACTCATTAAATCGGCTGCAACTACTTTAAATATTCCTTTTTCATCTGCCTTTGCAAATAAACTTGAATAATCATTTATCTCACCAACTTGATTAGGGTATTGAACCAAAAGCCCGAATAAATCATCAGTTATTTCTAGATTTTGGTAATTTCCGATTTTTAATTCTATTCCCAAAGTATTGGCTCTGGTTTTAAGTACATCTATAGTTTGAGGGAAAACTTCTTCATCAACAAAAAAGACTTTTGATTCTTTTTTTGCTCTTTTGCGGGAAGAAAAAAACATTCCCATGGCCTCGGCAGCTGCAGTTGCTTCATCCAATAATGAAGCATTGGCAAGTGGCAGGGCAGTTAAATCGGAAAGCATGGTTTGAAAATTTAACAAAGCTTCCAATCTTCCCTGAGATATTTCAGCTTGATAAGGTGTGTACTGGGTATACCAACCCGGATTTTGAAAAATATTTCTTAAAATAACAGATGGTGTAATTGCAGGATAATATCCCATTCCTATATAATTTTTAAATAGCTTGTTTTTTGAAGCTAATTCTTTAAGATGTGCCAAAACTTTTTGTTCTGTCATTGCTTCAGGCAATTCCAATTCTTTTTTTAATTTTATTTGTGCAGGAACCGTATCATCAATTAATTCATCAAGCGAATTATATCCGATTACTTTTAACATTTCTGCAGTTTCATCAGCACTTGGACCGATGTGACGTTTTTCAAACAAATCTTTAAAATCACTTTTTCCCATTGTAGCCTACTAATTTAATATATTAAAGAAATAGTTACTTATTTGTAAAAAATTACGTTACAAATATAATTAAATAGAGCCGAATAATTAAAAATATACATTAATAAAAATTCTTTACCACATTTGGATATAATAATTTTTTTTACTAATGGCTATTTGTAATAATTATAACTTTTTTTAAGTACATTTTTTATTATTTTTTTATGTTAAAAAAATAACGATTAAAATCAGAATGATACTCACAAACAATAACCTTTATCAGCAAGTCTTCAATGAAGCAGTAGAAGCAATGATTATCTCCGATGGAAACAACGGAAGAATTGTGGATACTAATAAAGCGTGCTCCGATTTGTTGGGATATTCGAAAAAAGAACTAATAGGCCAAAAACTATCTCTTTTGTTGGATGAAGAGTCAATTATTAATATGCCTGATAATATTCGTGACATAAAAATGTTTGGCGATGTATTGGCAAACAGAAAAGTCACTTCTAAAAACGGTGAGTACATACCTGTAGATATGACTATCAATACTTTTGAGAATAATAATTTTCATTTTATTTTAACTACGTTCAGAGATATTTCCGAGAGAATTAAATATGAAAAAAATATTTTAGAAATCAATAATCAACTTGCCGAAAGCAATGCCGGCAAAGATAAACTTCTTTCAATTATTGCTCACGATCTAAAAAATCCTCTGAATGCTTTAATAGGTTTCTCGGAACTTTACAGCGATGAAGAAAATGAAATTCCGCTTGAAGAAGTTAAAAGTTTTGCGCGAACCATAAACGAAATTTCAAAAAGTTCATTTAACTTGTTAGAAAATCTTCTGAATTGGGCTCGATTAAAAACAAATAATATTACAGCTGAAAAAGAAACTATTGACTTATTTGCACTCTGTAATCATATTATAAATTTTTACCAACAACCGGCTAAAATTAAAAATATTACGATTATAAATAATATCACTCCTAAAGTAACCGTAGAAGCCGATAGAAATATGTTAAATACAATAATTAGGAATCTTGTTTGTAACAGTATTAAGTTTACACCCAAAAACAAACAAATCATTATAAAATGGTTTTTAGATAATTCAATTCATAATATAATTGTGCAGGATGAAGGAATTGGAATGGACAAGAAATTATTGAATGATTTATTTAAACCCGGCATAAAAGTCTCAAGAAAAGGTACCAACTCCGAAAGCGGTACCGGCTTCGGTTTATTGTTGTGTAAAGAATTTGCCCAACTGAATGACGGTGATATTATTGTGGAAAGTGAAATTAATAAAGGTTCAAAATTTATTGTACAATTACCGGCTAATTAATATGGATAAACTATTTGTAAGACTTATATTTCTTTTTTTTATTTCAATAAGTATCTCTGCACAAAATCATTTTGAAAAAATAAAAATTGCACTTCACTGGACACCTCAAGCCCAATTTGCAGGATATTATGCAGGAGTTAAAAAAGGCATTTTTAAAAAATATGGTTTGGATGTGGAAATTATCCACACCGGTCCGGGAAAAACATCACAAGAATTGCTGTGCAAAGAAAAAGTGGATTTTGCTTCTATGTTTCTTTCTACCGCAATTTTTTTAAAAGCCAAAAATGTGAGTCTAATAAATATTTGTCAACTTTCACAAAAATCCGCACAAATGTTTTTAACAAAAAAGAAATTGCAAATTTTAAAACCCGCAGATTTTAATAACAAAAACATAGCTATTTGGCGCTCCGGATTCGATGAAATACCATTGGCTTTTGAAAAAAACTTTAACCTTAAAATAAATTTTATTAAAGCCGATTCACCTACTAATCTTTTTATTTTTGATGCCGTAGATGCAATGACAGCAATGTGGTATAATGAATATCATACTGTTATTAACTCTGGTTTGAATCCTGATGAACTAAAAGCATATTTCTTTTCCGATTTCGACTTAAATGTTCCGGAAGACGGAGTTTACTGTCTCAAAAAAAATTATGATAAAGAATTATCGGTAAAACTACACAATGCTATTGTTGAAGCCTG
>CAZCBD010000068.1:0-13000 GCA_964496755.1 uncultured Melioribacteraceae bacterium | reverse complement strand
AATCAATTCCTGCAGCATTAAAAACTTTAGGTTATTCTGAAAACGAAATTAAAGAAATTGTTAAATATGCAAAAGGAGCAGCAACCTTAATTGGTGCACCGCACATTAACAATGAAACTCTGAAGGCCAAAGGATTTACAGATTCAGTTTTAACCAAAATCGAAAAACAATTGCCAACGGCTTTTGATATTCGTTTCGTATTCAATAGATTTACTCTGGGAGATAATTTCTGTAAATCCGTATTAAAACTTGACGATGAAAAGTTAAACGATCCGGCATTAGATATTTTATCTGAATTAGGATTTTCCAAAGATGAAATTGCTATTGCTAATGATTACATATGTGGTACCATGACCGTTGAAGGTGCTCCGTTTCTAAAACCAGAACATTATTCTGTTTTCGACTGTGCAAATAAATGTGGAAAAAAAGGCACAAGATTTATTAAACCCGAAGCACACATCAGGATGATGGCGGCTGCACAATCATTTATTTCCGGTGCAATTTCAAAAACAATAAACTTCCCTAATTCAGCCACAATAGATGATGTTAAGGATGCATATTTAATGAGCTGGAAATTAGGATTAAAAGCAAATGCAATATATAGAGACGGTTCAAAACTTTCTCAACCTTTAAATTCCGTTTCGGACGATGAAGATTTTGAAGAAATATTTGAAAGAAAAGAAGAACATGATATTGTTAAAATTGCTGAAAAAATAATCCATCGTTACATTGCAAAACGTCGTAAACTTCCGAATAGAAGAAAAGGTTATACTCAAAAAGTTAAAATAAACGGCCAATCCGTATATCTTAGAACCGGTGAATATGAAAACGGCCAAATCGGTGAAATATTCATCGATATGCACAGAGAAGGCGCCGCTTTTCGTAGTTTGATGAACTGCTTTGCAATCTCAATCTCACTTGGTTTGCAACATGGCGTTCCGCTTGAAGAATTTGTTGACGCATTTGTATTCACTAAATTTGAACCAAGTGGAATGATTACCGGACATAATAGAATTAAAATGTCAACTTCGGTTATTGATTATATTTTTAGAGAATTAGCCGTTACATACCTAGGCCGTAATGATTTAGCCCATGTTGACGAAAATGAAATTCAAGTTCAAAAACCCAAAGTCTTAATTGAACCGGACTTTGAAAGCGAAGAAATAATAAGTGAAAAAACCATTGAGCTGGACAGTAGAAAACATCGTAAGGATGAGGTTTTCCCGGTAAAAACAAATGAAGATACTCGTGGTTCTCAATTATTTGCAGTACAACAAAAAATTCAGACTGCACGCGAACAAGGTTATACAGGTGACGTTTGTCCGGAATGTGGAAGCATGACTATGGTTAGAAACGGAACTTGTTTGAAATGCAATACTTGCGGTGCTACTACGGGATGTAGTTGATATCAGAATGTTTAACACTTAAATATTTAACCCCGAAATTTTCGGGGTTTTGTTTTTTTAGCTCTTACAAATAAGATTTTATAACTCAAAAAAAAGCCTCCAAAAGAGGCTTTTAATCATATTATCCGTTCTTTACTTTTCATATTTTTACTTTTCATATTTTTACTTTTCATACTTTTAATTTTTCGGCTTCCTCTTCGGTTATGTTCCAATAATTTAATAACCCATACACTAGTCTTTCCTCTTTTTCCTGAGGAGTTAAACTATCATATGCCGACTTTTCTTTTAAGTATTTCTCTTTTCGTTCTTTTTCTTCCTTTTCAACTTTTGCCTTATATGCAGTACGTTTTTTCTCGGTTAAAAAGGGTCTTGCCACGGCAGGAAAAAGTTCTAACAATAATTCTTCTTTTTCATTATCGGCAATTGAAATATTATCGCAATCAGCCAATTTATCAACCACTTGCTTTTGATATGCCGAAGTATCGTAAGGAATTTCCTCTTCCATTCCGGTAATCTGCTCTCTAAATGCCGAATCTATTGGAAGCGGTGTTTGCCCGTAACTTCCTTTTACCAAATTCACAAACTGAGTAGATTTGGTAGTATAAGGTTCATTATTTTTATTTTTATCAATAACACAATTAACAGCTTGCACACCCACAATCTGACTTGAAGGAGTAACTAAAGGCGGGCACCCGCAATCCAAACGAACTTGAGGAACAGTAGTAAGCACTTCATCAAGCAAATGGTCTAATTTTAATTGTTTCAATTGGGCCAACATATTTGTGTACATTCCACCCGGAATTTCCGCATTTCTTACTGCTTCGTTTGGTGCCGGAAAATTAAAATATTTTTCAATTTTATTACAAACACGTAAAAGTTCTTCTTCGTTATCTTGCTTAGCAAAATCAATTGCTTGGTCAAATAATACATCAATTACTTCGGGCAATTTGGTTTTCACAATATCATAATGGTTAGGAAACGGAACCGTGTCAAAACTTCTTAATTCCTCTCTAATCACTTTTAATTCTTTATTAATTTCCGAAACCGCTTCACGATTTACTCCCGTATCAACACCAAGCTTATCGGCAAAAATCTGGATTAATTCAAAAGCGGGAGCAGCAGGACCTCCGGCAAAATAAAAAATGTTTGTATCTACGATATCAACACCATTAATAATAGCCATTAAGACGGAAGCTAAACCATATCCGGGTGTACAGTGAGTATGCAGATCTATTGGCACCTTAATTTGTTCCTTCAATGCTCTTATTAATTTACCCGCTAACGAAGGCTTAATTAAACCGGCCATATCTTTAATAGTAATAATATCCGCCCCTAATTCCTCTAATTCCTTAGCTTTATCAACAAAATATTTTATTGAAAAAATATTCTTCGGAAGTCTTTTGCCTTTTAATAGTGCTTTTATTT
Organism: uncultured Melioribacteraceae bacterium; assembly: GCA_964496755.1. Taxonomy (GTDB): domain Bacteria; phylum Bacteroidota; class Ignavibacteria; order Ignavibacteriales; family Melioribacteraceae; genus CAZCBD01. Next base: position 10,169 of record CAZCBD010000068.1, on the reverse strand, counting down.
TTTGTTTGGTTGTAAACTTAGGATCAACAGTAAAACAAACAGCACAATCAGCCATTCCGCCATATTCTTTTACATATTTAATTGTTGATTTCATGTTATTGATATCATTCAAGCAGTCAAAAATCCGCATTATTGAAATACCGGATTGAACAGCCAACCGGTTAAAGCCCTCAATAACTTCTTCCGGATACGGATTATATCCGAACAAGTTTCTGCCACGAGATAATGCGGTTAGTTTGGAAATATCACCTATTTCAGCTTTAATGGATTCTAAGCGCGTCCACGGATTTTCGCCAAGATATCTCATAATTGAATCGGGTACTGCACCACCCCATACTTCCATGGCATAAAAATTAGCCTTTTTATAAAACCCCAAAACTCGTTCAACTTGTTCTTGGTTCATTCTTGTAGCAAATAACGATTGCTGTCCATCTCTTAGAGTTAAATCTCTAATTAATATTTTTTTATTCATAGCCATCAACTTTTTGTAATAAAAATATCATTTAAATTTATTTAGAAACAAAAATTTCAAAATATAATGTAAATTTAAAGGTTTTGTAGCAGATTTCAAAGAAATTATGGTTGATTTTTTTAAATAATATCCATTTATCGCATTATTAATTTAGTTGCAAAACCCTTTACAGCATCAAATTGTTTAAAAGATTTTATAATTCTCAGTAATAATTTAGGAAGATCAATTAATAAAAGAAATATTTACTTAAACAAACATCCATACGTTTAAACAAAAAAAAGGGTACAAAAGTACCCTTTCAATTTTATATCAAGTTTTTTACGATCGAATTAAGCTTGGTTATAAACGGAAACAAATTTTCTATTTCCTCTACTAACTTCAAATTTAACAATACCATCTACAGTTGCAAATAAAGTATCGTCTTTTCCTTTTTGTACGTTTGTTCCGGGGTGAATTTTTGTTCCGCGTTGTCTAATTATAATTGAACCTGCAGTAACTCTTTCTCCGCCAAATCGTTTAACGCCTAAATACTGTGGATTACTATCACGACCGTTTCTTGATGAACCTTGACCCTTCTTATGAGCCATAATTTACCTCCGGTTTATCCTAACTTTGTAACTTCTATTCTTGTTAATTGTTGCCTGTGTCCATTCATTTTTTGATATGATTTTCTTCTTTTCTTTTTGAAAATCAACACAGTTTCATCTTTAAGATGTTCAATTACCTTAGCTGTAACCTTGAATGATTCTACTGTTGGAGTACCGATCTTTGTTTCTTTATCATCAGTTACTACTAATACTTTATCAAATACTACTTCACTTCCGGCTTCAGCATTCAATCTTGGAACATAGTACTTACCATTTTCTCTAACTTCCAATTGTTGTCCGGCTATATCAACCACCGCAAACATTTATTTCCTCCATCAAATCTATTTTAGAACAACAAATATAAAGAATATGATTTTAGAAGTCAACTTTTTTGACTATTAAAACAAACTTCTTTTTATTCCTTTACCATTAATTATTTTATATTTGCCTTTTGAAATAATTAATATTTCTCCCATTTTTCCGGTTTTAATCTTTGAATCTATGGAGATTAATTTATTATTAAAATATGTATTTATTTTATTAAAACTTGTATGACCTACAAATATTTTATTCTTATTAAATAAAGTTAAAACCGTATCCAGATCATTCTCAGTAAATTCTCTATCTCTAAAATATCCACGATACCAAATAGGGCCTTTGCTCCGATAAAGTAAAGTTAACAAGCTATCAGCCTTAACTTCCTTTTTAGTAATCCCGATTAATTTTTCGCGAAAAATTTTGTTGATCTTTTGTATGCCTAAAGCCGATTTGGCAATTTCCTTTGATAATCCGGCATGATTAAAAACAAGTTTATTCAAACCCAGAATAACATTTTTGGAACGCAACCATTTTCCAAGGACACTACGTTTACCATACATTTCGGGAATTGTTTTTTTTAGCAACTTTGATACTGCAAAATATTTTTTATTTACATACCTGAGGTCATTATTCAAAACCATAAAATCATGATTACCCAATAAATAATGAACACCTCCACCTTTATTTTTTGCTTGTAGCTCAAGTTTAACTATCAACCAAAATATTTCATTAACTTTTTCACCTCGATCAAAAGCATCTCCGATTATAACCAAATAACCATTGCCGAAGCTCCAATTCAAGTTGTCATCTATTACATTTGCATTTTTCAATAATCGCCGAAAAACCTCAAATTGCCCGTGCATATCACTAATTACCGCAATATCCGAATTTATACTCAGTTCATCTTTTTCAACCCGAAAGTTTTTTCTCAGAATTAAATTTAACGGCAACCCGAGCAGTGAATCTTTTGAACAGATCTTATTTTTAAATAAAACCTCTTTCGATTTTAGCTTACTATTTTCAATCCAATTAATAACGTAGGATGAATCAGAAAGAAAAATATACGGACCATCGGTTATTAATTTTTCAGACGAATTTGATTCGGTGCTTTGTGCAAACAAAACTTGAATCAAAATAAAAAAGGAAACAAACAAGTAATTTTTCAAATTCCCCCCTAAATTTTAGTTAAGTACTTTAATAAGTTTTTCAATTACAAAATCAATTTCTTCATACGAAATAGTTAACGGCGGAACTATCCTGATTACAGTAGGACCAGCAGGCAAAGTTAAAACCTTTTCTTCCATTAATTGTTCAATTAAAGGCTTAACTTTTTCCTTGCACTCAATACCAATCATTAACCCAATACCTCTTGCCGCTCTAACTTTCGAAAGTTCAAATTGAGAAATTTTTTCCAAAAAGTATTTTCCTTTTTGCCGGGCAACTTCCCAAAGTTCATTCTTTTGCATAAAATTAATTGAAGCAACAACAGCCGAACAAGCAAGCGGATTACCACCGAAAGTTGTTCCATGCTTACCAATTGGCACTTTAATTTTATCGTTGCAGAGCAATGCCCCTACAGGAAAGCCGCCGGCAATTCCTTTTGCAACCGTCATCATATCGGGTTCAATTTCCAAATGTTCGGTAGCAAACATTTTACCGGTACGACAAAATCCCGTTTGAATTTCATCTAATATTAAAAGTATTCCTCTTTCATCACACAATTTTCTTACGGCTTTAAAATATTCCGGATTACCAACATTGATTCCACCTTCACCCTGAACCGGCTCAAGAATTATTGCCGCAGTATTTTCCGTAACAGCAGCTTCCAATTTTTCAAACTTATTGTATGGAACATGAGTGAAACCGGGAACCAAAGGGCCAAAGCCTTCTTTATATTCCTGTTTATACGTAGCACTTAATGCCCCCATTGAACGGCCGTGAAATGCTTTCATAGCAGCAACAAAGTCGGTTTTGCCTGTTGTGATTCTGGCGAATTTTAAAGCTGCTTCCATGGATTCTGTACCGGAATTGGTTAAAAAAGCCTTCGTTAAAGTTTTAGGTGAAACTTCAATTATTTTTTCTAAAGCTTTTGCACGAGTATCATTATAAAATATGTTCGGACAAATAACCAATTTTTTAGCTTGTTCGTAAATTGCATTTGCAACATCTTCGTTGGCATGACCAACATTTGCTACCGCAATACCACCAACACAATCGATATATTCTTGGCCGGTATCGCTCCAAACTTTTGCGTCTTTTCCTTTTACAATTGTTAAATCCCTTTTGGGATAAGTATCAAATTCATATTGTTGCTGAAGTTCTTTGTAATCACTCATTTTATAACTGTTCCTTTTTCTTGTAATGCATCTGTTATTGGAGCTTCCGTTCTACCGTCGCTAATATATACCGTTGGTTTTGCAACATCAAATAATTTTCGCAAAGCAAGTATTTTCCGTTTCATTCTGCCTTCAACCTCTGCTTCTCTTTTTTCAAGTTCAAGAAATGAAATTTTTTGAACTACTGAATCGGGATTATTAGCATCTTCAAGATATCCTTTTGCTTCAATCAATTGAATAACTTTGTCGGCTTTCAATTCGTTTGTTAAAAGAGAAACTATGTCGTCATTTTCCGAATTAATTGCAAAACCGTTTTCATCAATAATAGGAACACACAGAACAGGAGTATATCCGTTTTCAAGTAACAAATTTAATAGATTTTTATTAATTGTTTTAGGTTTTCCTGAAAAATCTCTTAAGATTTTTATTTTTCCGTTTTCTCTAACACGCATTCCTACATTACGTTTACCTTGAATTACTTGCCCATCCAAGCCGGAAAGGCCAATTGCATTGATTCCGTTTTGCTGACACATTTCAACAATTCTTTTATTTACTAATCCGGCATAAGCCATCATCATTACGTCGATAGTTTGTTCATCCGAAAATACACTTGAATAACCGGATACGGATTGAATGATTTTTTTTTCTATTCCAAGCTCGTTTAATAATTTATCACGCCTTGCATTTGCACCATGAACAATTATAAACGGTTCTGAAATATTTCTCAAATCCGAGATAATAGCAGAAACATTAATGTTTTTACCCCCACCTATTTTAACGATAAGCATTTAAATTCTCCTATAAAATTATTTTCAATTTTTTCCCATTTACAGTTTTCAGGAAATTCTTCGGAACATATTATCAATTTATTTTGAGTTTGAATTTTTCGCAAAGTAAAATATTCCGGATCCTCACTGAAAAACGAACAAACTTGAGCAGAATAATTATCAACTAAAATGACATTCATTGCTCTAACATAATCAGTGCGCTTGTTTATAATTTCAATTCCTTTTTTGAAAGCAGAATTAATATTTTCTTTAACAAATCGTTTAATGTAATTAAAGATTTTTTCCGCACCGATTCTACCTTCTGATTTTATTTTAACGCCACGTAATTCTCCGTTAAAAACAAAAATATATTTCTCATCGTAGAAAGGCATATTGTTTTCAACACAAATATCCTTATCCTGAAAAGCACTTCGAGCATGAACAAGAATACGTTTGCTGAATCCGAATTCAGGAAATTCATCTTCCCAGATTGGTAAAATATTTTTGTAATAATTCCATTTGCTATTTTGCCAATAAGCAAAACCCCAGCCATGGCCTTGATATTCTTTGCTATTTTTGGCCACTTTAGCAAACTTATTTAAATACTGATTAATACTAAATATTTCCCTCGAATCTACATACAACAATCTACACATATCGTCACCTTTAAATTGGATGTAAACCGGGAAATTCCAATCCCAGAGTTTCTTCAAATCCGTTCATTATATTGAATGCCTGTAGAGCTTGCCCGGCAGCACCTTTCATTAAATTATCTATTGAACTAATTACAACTAAGCGATTTGTATAAGGATCTCTTTCAAATCCAACATCACAATAATTGGTTCCAATTAACAGTTTTGGCTCCGGATATCGATAATTCCCTTCTCTCTCTTTAACAATTCTCATAAAGGGCTCGTCTGCATATTCCTTTCTGTAGATTTTCCAAATATCTTTTTCTTCGAGTTTTTCTTTCAAAAAAACATGGGAAGTAGCTAAAACCCCACGAATCATATCGATTGATGTTGCTGAAAAATGAAAATTATAATCTCTTCCGAAACTTAGCTCCTGAATAACTTCGGCAGTATGTCTATGGCGCGTAGGCTGAAAAGAACGGACCGCACCGCTGCGAACCGGGTGATGCGAACCGGAATTTGATTTATTCCCGGCTTCACTAGAGCCAACTTTTACTTCTGTAATAATATCTTTGGTTAGATCAATCAAGTCATTTTTAAAAAGCGGATACAAACCCAGAATCGTAGTTGTAGCATTGCAGCCTGCACTGGAAATCAGATTTGCAGTTTTCATTTCGTCTCTATGAAGTTCGGGAATTCCATACACAAAATCATCCATCAATTCCGGATTAGTATGTTTATGACCATACCAAAGCTCAAAGTCATCTGCGTTTTTAAGTCTAAAATCACCACTTAAATCAATTATTTTAGGTGCAAGGTTCTTAAACTCATTTATTTTTTTCATTGAATGCCCATGTGGCATACAAAGGAAAATTAAATCACATTCTTCCAATTCAGCAACACTGCAAAATTTTAAGGTTGAAATTTTTCTCAAATTCGGATGAATCCTGCTAATCATTTTCCCAACATTACTTTCCGAAGTTACCTGTTTAATTTCGGCATACGGATGAAAAAGAAGCAAACGAATTAATTCGCCACCCGCATAGCCGGAACCACCAACTACCGATACTTTTAATTTTTCCATCAGATTTCTCCTTTTGCAACTTTTACAACATATTCAGCAATGTATTGCGGAATATTAACTCCTGTTGTCGAAATACTATTTTTAAATTCCATTGTGTAGTTCACTTCGTTTACTTGCAATCCTTCGGGCGTTTCAAAAAGATCAATTGCAACCACACCGCCACCAACGGCTTTTGCCGCTGCTTCGGAGAGATTTTTTATTTCATCGGTAAGCGGGCAATTTGAAGCTGTTCCGCCTTGAGCAGTGTTTGTAATCCAATGCGAACTATTGCGATAAATTGCAGCAATACATTCGCCACCAACAACAAAACTGCGAATATCCCGGCCACCTTTTTCAACATATTTTTGAATGTAAAAAATTGAATGATGATAAGAGCCTAAAACCGTTTTATGTTCAAGAATTGTTTCGGCAGAATCACGATCATTTATTTTTGAAAGCAACCTTCCCCAACTTCCAACAGCCGGTTTCATAACAACCGGATATCCCATTTCCTCGATAGCTTGCAAAGCGGAAACTTCCGTAAATGCTATTCGAACTTCAGGCTGAGGGACATTCTGTTCGGCAAGAGCTACTGAAGTTAGAAGCTTATCTCCACATACAGTAGCAACTTTTGAAGTGTTTACACATTTCACTCCGGCCGATTCAAAAAGCCTTAGAGCATGTAATGCACGTGAATGATTAATCGATCTTTCAATTACCGCATCGAAATTAAAATTATCTACTCCGATATTAAATGATAAATTCCGATCATCAATCATTATTAATTCAACATTATCTATTTTGTTAAATTCTTCTAAAAGTAATTTTTCGTCTTTTCTAATTAGCGAATGTAGAAATCCTATTCTCATTTCGTTTTACCTATTATATTTTAATATTTAATTTTTTAAGTTTAATCTTTTGAAGCTTGAATCAAGCACTATTTATGTTAAAGTTAAGTATAAGCGCTAAACGCGCTTTGCCTTAGCCTGTTTATCTTCGGAAATGTTTTTTGAAGTGTGTTTTATGTAGGAAACAATATGAGCCAATTCGGGAACATCTACAACTCGTCCTCTTTGCCCAACTTGTTTTACGTGATTTAAAATTGCTTTTTCTGTTTCACTATTAATATCAGTTTCATTTAATAGATTTAAAGCATAGCGAATTGAAGCCAAACCGGACATATGATCAAGAGCAAAGTGTCTTTCGCGTCCAACCAATTCCGGGTTGAGACTTTCGTAATGCATTGGATTTATTGCCGCTGCGTGTGTATGAACTCCCGCACAATGTGTAAATGCATTTTTGCCAATTACAGGAGCATTTCCCGGAATTGAAATCTTAGAATGAAAACTTACCAATTCATAAAGTTCGGGAAGTTTTTCAAGTTTCCATTTTCTTTGTAACCCGAATTCAGTACTCAACAAAATAAGTAATTGTGCCAAGTCAACAATACCGGCACGCTCGCCAAGCCCCTGAACCGAGGCATCAATAATTTCAGCACCGGCTCTAAATGCATCTAATGCGTTTGCTAATGCCAATCCCCTATCGTTATGGCAATGAACCGCAATCATTGGTTCGGCGCCTCTTTTTGCAAGCTCATCTTTCAATTTTGCAATATAATCGTACATGCTTCTATCGCCACCGGGCACCATATAACCGGTTGTATCGGCCACGGAAATTATATCCGCACCGGCTTTAACCGCTTCGGCAGCAACTTCCACAACATTTTCAAATTGCGACCGCACTGTATCTTCGGGAGTATAGCGAATTAATAAATTCGGATTTACACTTTTGGCATAAGAAATTACTTCAGTAATTTGATTAATTGCAGACGAGATGCTTTTTTTGAAGACTCCGTCTAACCTTTCATCGGAAATGCAATAAAAAATCCCGAGGAAACCAACTCCACACTCCAAAGCCATTTCAACATCATTGCGTAATGAGCGTGCATGGGCTCCGACAAGTGAGTTTAGTCCTTTATTGGCAATTGTATCAACCGCACTATAAATTTCAGGAGTAACTGCAGGATGTCCCGCCTCAATAATATCAACTCCTATTTCATTTAGTAAATCTGCAATTGCAAGTTTAATGTGTTTATCAAAATAAACACCCGGGGTTTGTTCACCTTCACGCAAGGTGGCGTCTAATACGCGTATCACAATTATTCCCCCCAGTCTTCCTCTACTTTTGGAGCTTCTGCCAATTGAAACGGATCTATTGAAGTTACTTCCAATTCAACTCCGCAATCTGGGCACTCTAACAGCTCACCTTGAACGGTTCCTTCCACCATTTCAATTTCTGCTCCGCATACCGGACATTCAGTCATTATATTTCTCCTTTTTTATGTAAAAAAATACTCTAACGTTTTGTTAGAGCAATGAGTTTAATTTTGAATACAAACTTAAATAAATAATCTTTTCTCGTCAAGTAATTTTTTAGGCAATTTATTGTTTTTGTATTAATTTTAATTTTAAAAAGACAAATCTCGTTAAATTATTTAATGAGATCGTGTGTTTTGCCTAAGTTTTCTTTTGTAAGGTATTTCTTTTTATAAAGCTTTAAAAGTAATTTAATCAACAGCTAATAGTTTATGTTTAAAAACCTTTCCGCTTTTTCCGGAAAATTCAGAGGAAATGTGACCATTCCCGAATAATTTATACTTATAGGTTACCAATCCTTCTAAACCTACCGGCCCGCGGACATGAATTTTATTCGTACTGATTCCTACTTCGGCTCCGAATCCATATCTGAAACCATCGGCAAATCTTGTTGAAGCATTAGAATAAACACCTGCCGAATCTATATAATTCATAAATAAAAGCGCATTCTCGTTACTTTCCGTTACAATTGTGTCGGTATGCCCCGAACCATAAGTATTTATATGTTCAATTGCAGATTCAATGTTTTCAACAATCTTTAATGATATTTTTAACTCCGAATATTCTTTGTTCCAATTATCATCTTTCATCGCATAAATTGACGGAACAATAGATTGTGATCTTTTGCATCCAAATATTTCAACATTATTCTCAAATAATTTCTCTACTATTTTCGGTAAATATTCCCTAGCTGTTGTTTTATGAACCAACAATGTTTCAACTGAATTACAAGCAGAGGGATAACTACATTTAGAATCAATTAAAATTGACAAAGCTTTTTCAAGATTAATAAACTCGTCAAAATAAATATGACATACTCCGTCGCTATGACCTAAAACAGGAATACTTGTATTTTGTTTAATAAATTTTACCAACTTGTTGCTTCCTCTGGGAATTATTAAATCTATTTCAGTATCCATTTTCAGCATCGTATTTACATCATCTCTTTCATAAATCAAGTTAATTGTATTTTCAGGATATAATCCGGAATCTATCAACACAGTATTTATCAATTCAAATAAAACACGGTTGGTATTTTCAGCCTCCTTGCCTCCTTTCAGAATCACCACATTGGAAGATTTTATTGCTAATGATGCAATTTGAGGAATTACATCCGGCCTGCTTTCGAAGATTACCCCGATTACTCCTATTGGCGAGCTAACACGATAAAGTTCCAACCCATCATCCAATTCCATACCCCACAATATTTTGTTTACCGGATCAGGAAGCGAAGCAACATTTTTTATTCCTGCAGTGATTGCAAATATTTTTTCTTCGGTTAAAAGAAGTCTGTTAAAAATCGATTGAGAAATTTTATTTTCTGATAGTAATTCCCTAGCATTTTTTAAATCAAGTTTATTTTGATTAATTATTTCTTCCTTTTTTTGCTCAATTAAATTTGCAACTCTGAGCAAAATAACATTCTTTGTTCCCGAAGCAATTGATGCAATTTTTTTTGATGCTTGCCTTGCTTTTATTGCAATATTTTTAACATTTAAATTTTTAATGTTTATATTTCCCATATTCATTTTCCTTAGATTAAAACAATATTATCTCTTCTGATTACTGTTGTGTAATTTTCATGCCCCAAAATTTCTTCAATCTCATTAGAATTCTTT
>CAZCBD010000067.1:0-13176 GCA_964496755.1 uncultured Melioribacteraceae bacterium | reverse complement strand
CAGTAATAAATTTACTTAATCTTTCTGCTTTGAAAAAAAATATAAAAATTAAAATTAAACTAAATCACAAAGGAATGATTTTTGCCGATAAAAATGTATTTGAAACTTTATTCCGGAATTTTATTTCAAATGCAATTAAGTTTTCTTATCCCGATTCGGAAATAATTATAAAATCATCAAACACTCAAAATTTTATTAAAGTAACTATAATTGATTTCGGAGTAGGCATAGAAAAAGAATCAATTAACGATCTATTTAGAATTGATGTAAGCTCTACAACTTTAGGCACTGCTTCCGAAAAAGGTAACGGATTGGGTTTACCTTTGTGTAAAGATTTGATTGAAATTTCTCAAGGAAAGATAATTGTTAAAAGCGAAAAAAATTACGGGTCAAAATTCTCCTTTATGTTGCCTTGTGTAAAATAATTATTTTCTCAAAAGCCAAATCAAAATAACACTTAAAAAAATTGCCGTTAATCCGTACTTATTAATTTTTTCTTTCCAAATTATGAAAGCTAATATCGCTGTAAATACAATTACCCCTATATTTATTAATGGATAAACAATAATTGAGGGTAAATCTTCCAGGGCAGCAAGTAAAAAAAAAGAACTTAAAATATTTGGTATTCCCAATGCATTCCCTAATAAAAAATCATTCCGTTTAATTCTAATTTTTTTGATAACGATGAAAACAAGTGTAACTATTAATGCTGAAAAAAATATTGAAAAAAGAAATGTAGGTTTGGCAACCGCTTCAAAAAAGTGATTAAATATTTTCATTCCAAAATCGCCAATCCCTATTCCTACCAAAAGTAAAAGTAAAATTCCAAAACTATTTTTACGTAATTCCGTAGTTGAACTTTTAATTGAAAAATAAAAAAATATTAAAATCGGGATTAGAAGCAATATTCCCGATAACTGAAATATAGTTGGAATTTCAGAAAAAAAGATAATTGAAAAGGAAATTGGAATTACAACTGATATTCTTGAGCTAACAGTAGCTAATGCGGTTCCGGAACATTCAATTGCTTTTGAAAAAATGAAAAATGAAGATACAAAAATACCCCCCATCAAAATTCCAAACAGAATTAGCTTTAAGTTTAAAATAATTTCACCTTCGATAAAGATGAGAAACACCCCAATGATAGAAGCTATGAAATAATTGCCCATTAGTAATACAATTGGCTCGCCTTTGCTACTTGAATTATATTTCAAAATTAAAGCAATTATAGTAGAAGATAATACGGAGAATAAAAGATTAATCAATTTTTATCCTATTTTTTTTTGCATATTGATAAAAAATAATACCGGTAAAAATTAACGCTGCACCGAATAATTCTTTAGCATTCAAAATTTCATTTAATATAAAAAAACCGAACACAGCGGCAAATATCGGTTCTAAGGAAAACATTAAAACTACAGTAATTGTTGAAACTTTTTTTTGAGCCCATACGGAAGCAAAATAGCAAAATAAAGTGCCAATGAATCCTAAATATAAAATCGATAAAATATCAGCAGTATTCATTACTACTGAATACTCTCCCTTAAAAATAAAAGCAATAAATGTTATTAGAGAAGCTCCCACAAACTGAAAGGTTATTAAAACAAGAACATTATATTGTTTTACAAAATTCCCTGCCAAGATAATATGTATGGCAGCAGTAAACGCAGTAATTAAAGTTATTAAATCTCCAATATTAATTTCGGTATTAGGATCGTATGTTAGAAAAAACAATCCAATAAAAACAGTAAAAATAGCTCCCCATTCTTTATATGCAAATTTATGTTTATAAAATAAAAACATAATTACAGGCACTAAAACAACTGCAATACCTGTTATAAAAGCACTATGGCCGGTAGAAGTATATTTTAAACCGATAACTTGAGAAGAATAGACAATACCTAAAAATATTCCTAATATCATTCCCCTTTTTATTGATTTAAATTCTTTAAAGTAATACCTATGTTTAATTCCAAGATACAACAACATCACAAAAGCCGCTAAAGAAGTACGTAAACACACTATTAAATATTCGTTTACATTAACCACCGTTTGTTTTACAAAAACGAACGTACTGCCCCAAACCAATGAAACAAAGAATAGTAGGATTATATTTCTATCAATATATCTATTCATAAACACTTAATAATTTTAAGATTCAAATATAATTTTTTTTCTATTTTATCCCTACATTAATAGAAGTAAACCCGAATTTATTTCTGATTGAATTTACTGCAGAAAACATATTTGCGCGAATTATTTTTTGATTATCAAACAAATTAAGCTGATCGGTTGAATCTTTAAAATTAGAAAGCGCCACACCAATTAACCGAATTCCAGCTCGCCGTTTGTTCATTTTATTTAAAAGTTCGCTGGCAATATCAAATATGATTTTATCATCATTGGTTGGATTAACTGTTTTTGAGCGTGTGAATGTTTGAAAATCGGAATATCGTAATTTTATTGATATCGTTGCGGCTATTTTATTTTTGTTTCTTAATTCCTGTGATACTTGTTCGGTTAATTTAAATAAAGTTTTTTCCAGATATTTCTTTGTGTAAATATCCTCTTTAAATGTTCTTTCCTTTGAAATACTTTTTTGATTATAAAAATGGTTTAATCTCGATTTTCCAAATCCGTTTGCCTTTTTCCAAAGAAACTTTCCTGATTTTCCAAAAACAGATTCCAAATATCTTTCACTGTAAGCAAAAACATCTTTCACATAATAGATTCCAAGTTTATGCAAATTTCTTGTAAATACTTTTCCAACACCCGGAATAGCCGAAATTTTTAGTGGAAGCAAAAAATCTTTTTCTTTTCCGGATTTCACTTCGGTAATTCCCATTGGCTTGCGATAATCCGAAGCTATTTTAGCAATTGTTTTATTTGTGGCAATTCCAATTGAAGAAGGCAATTTTATTTTATCAAATATTTCTTTTTGCAAAAATTTAGCGAAATCATAATGATTCCCGTATATTTTTTCCGTTCCGGTAAAATCCATATAAAATTCATCAATAGAAGCTTGTTCAATCTCAGGAGCATAATCGGACAATAAGTTTTTAACTTGTTTAGAGTAAAAAGAATAAGCCTTCATATGTCCACGCAAATAAATACCGTTCGGACATTTCCTAAAAGCTTCGGCAATAGGCATACCCGAATGCAAGCCGAATTTTCTTGCCGCATATGAGCATGTGGAAATTACTCCCCTACCGCTATCAGGGTCAGCTCCTACAATTACAGGCAATCCTTTAATTGATGGATCAATTATTTCTTCAACGGAAACAAAAAACGCATCTAAATCCAAATGAAATATTATACTCATATTTTTATCGTAAGTGTTCAAATGTACACTATAATATTAATTATTCAATCCGATATTTCCAAATAAATTGAAAAAATATTTTAATATTTAATATTTTATACAGAATCTAAATAATAATTTTCTTATTTTGAAAATATTGACAGAAACTAATAATGAAAGGTAGATTATGAGTATTTTACTCGACAAAAGAACAAAAATAGTTGTTCAGGGAATTACAGGAAGCGAAGGCTCATTCCACACTATGCAAATGCTAGAATACGGAACAAACGTTGTTGCTGGAGTAACTCCGGGCAAAGGAGGACAAAAGTTTGAAAAAACCATTCCTATTTTTAATACTGTTGCAGATGCCGTAAAAGAAACTAAAGCCACTGCATCAATTATATTTGTTCCCCCTCCGTTTGCCGCCGATGCTATTCTTGAAGCTGCCGATGCCGGTATTAAGCTGGTTATTTGCATTACCGAAGGCATTCCCACCAAAGATATGGTTAATGTTTTTAATGTAATCAAAGAAAAAGATATCAGATTAATAGGCCCGAATTGTCCGGGAATTATATCGCCCGGGAAAGCTAAAATGGGAATTATGCCCGGATTTATTCATAAAAAAGGAAAAATAGGTGTTGTTTCACGAAGCGGAACTTTAACTTACGAAGCTGTAAAACAATTAACGGATTTAAAGTTAGGCCAGTCAACCTGTGTTGGAATTGGTGGCGATCCGATTATCGGCTCTCAATTTAAAGACATAATTAAATTGTTTAATGAAGATCCTCAAACCGAGGGTATTGTTATGATTGGTGAAATTGGCGGATCTGCAGAAGAAGAGGCTGCAGCATATATTAAAAAGAATGTTACCAAACCCGTAGTTGGATTTATTGCCGGTCAAACCGCTCCTCCCGGAAGAAGAATGGGACATGCCGGAGCAATAATTTCCGGTGGTAAAGGCACTGCCAAGGAAAAAATGAAAGCGATGAAAAGAGCGGGTATTCATGTTGTTGAAAGTCCTGCAGATATTGGTATTACTATGTTTAAGGCTTTGAATAAATAATTTTTTAGTCCCAAATTTTTGGGACTTTTTATTTTTTTAATCTTTTGGAGCAAAAATGAATAAGCTTACTTTGGCCATATTGAAGCCAGATGCTATTGCAAGAAAACTCACAGGAAAAATTATTACTCAAATTAATGAAGCTGGTTTTAAAATTATTGCAATGAGAATGTTAAAACTTTCGCGCGAAACAGCTACCGGTTTTTATAAAATTCATAAAGACAAACCTTTTTTTGAGGAATTATTAGAATATATGACTTCAGGGCCTTGCATTCCCATAGCTTTGCAAAAAGAAAATGCGGTTGAAGATTTTCGAAAATTAATTGGCAGTACTGATCCCAATAATGCTATGGCGGGTACTATTCGCGCTCGTTTTGCCGAGGATATAACTCATAATATTATTCACGGTTCCGATTCTCCGGAAAATGCTCAGAATGAAATAGCATTTTTCTTTGCACGCAAACAAATGATTGATAATTATGATTTTATTGTTGATGAAGATTAATAATAGTCGAGGCATATTCCTCGACTATTATTTAAATTCTTAAGTATGTTAATTTAATAATTCGCTTGTTAATATTTTATTTGGAAATTTCTTCCCAAATTAATGCTGCCGAGCCTAATATTGCCGCATCACTTTCTTCCAACCCCGAAGGTAATATTTTAACTTTATTTTTAAATATATTCAAAATATTTTCTTCCATGTATTTTTTAACAAACGGAAAAAGCAAGTTGCCGGCTTTAGCCAAACCTCCGAAAAGTATGATTGCTTCGGGGCTTGTAATAGCAACTGCATTTGCAATAGCTTTACCAAGAATTTTTGCAGTAAAATCAAAAGCTTCCAATGCTATTTTATCATTATTTTTTGCTGCTTCAAATATTATTTTAGAATTCAATTTTTCAGAGGAATAATTTTTTAACACACTATCATTACTATTTTTCAATAATTCAAAAACGGTTGTAACTATACCGGTTGCAGATGCATATGTTTCCAAACAGCCTTTTCTGCCACAGCCACATTTTCTGCCGTTTTCCTTAACTATTACGTGTCCTAACTCACCGGCAAATCCATCGTGTCCATAAACCAACTTACCATTTACTACAATTCCACTACCCAAGCCGGTTCCTAAGGTAATCTCTATAAAATTTTTCATCCCCTTTGCAACACCAAAAAGCATTTCTCCCAAAGCAGCTGCATTTGCATCATTCGTTAGTGCAATAGGAATATCAAAATATTTGCTTAATAAATCTATAACATTAACATTTTCCCAGCTAAGATTTGGTGGGGTTTCAATACAACCTGAATAGTAATTTGCATTTGGAGCACCTACTCCAATTCCTTTAAGTTTATATTTTTCGAGATTTAATATTTTAATCTCATTATATATTCTTTCAAATAATTCGGCAGCAGGTTTATCAGCATTTGTGGGCATAGAAGTTTTTTCAAGAATCTTTCCATTACGACTAACCATGCCCAAAACCGTATTTGTGCCGCCTATATCAATTCCAATAGCAACTTCAGTTTTATTCAATTTATTTCTCCAATTTTCTTGTATCCGCTTAAACCGTAGTAAACAATATAAAAATAACAAATTACCGGAAGCAAAAGTGAATATTGTAATCCAAAATTATCGGCAAGTATTCCCACCAATTGCGGAATAATAGCACCACCAACAATTGCAGCACATAATATTCCTGAACCTTGGCTTGTATGTTCACCTAAACCGTCTATTGCCAATGTAAAAATTGTAGGGAACATAATTGAATTAAATAATCCTACTGTAATTATTGTCCAAACCGAAACATATCCGGCAGAAAAGATGGAAATTAAAACTAATATTGCAGCAATTGTTGCAAAAGTACTTAAGGTTTTTGTAGGCTTATTTTTTCCGATTTTAAATGCCGCAAAATTGAAAATTGCAAAGGCTAAAAATACCAATCCCAATTGAACTTCTTTTGTTAGATACCACCCTAATAGGAAAGCAAAAATTATAATAGCCAAAGCATAGAAAAGATTTTTGCTTGAGTCTTTTAATTCGGAAAGCATAATGGAACCGAAAAATCTACCTATCATTGCCCCACCCCAATAAACTGCAACAAACTTTGCCGCTTCGGATTCAGATAAAGCTAAAATGTGACTTTCACCAAGATAGTTAATCATCACACTGCCAATTGCCACTTCAGCACCAACATAAACAAATATGGCAATTGCACCTAAAACCAAATGTTTATACTTCCATGCAGAACCACTTGTAACTTTAACTTTATCGAAAGATAATTTCGGTAACTTTACTTTTGCAAAATATAATGCAATTAAAAACAGTGCAACAGCAATGCCAATATAGGGAAGTTTGACGGATTCCGCACCATTGGCTGAATCAGATAAAATAAGCAAGGCGCCCAAAAGAGGTGCAATTGTTGTTCCCAGTGAATTGAATGCTTGTGTTAAATTCAATCTTCCCGAAGCAGTTTCCGGATCTCCGAGTGCTGAAACATAAGGGTTTGCAGCTACTTGTAAAACCGTTATCCCCGAAGCTAAAATAAAAAAAGATAATAAAAAGAAAGGATAAAAATGAATTTCGGCCGCCGGATAAAACATCAACGCTCCAAGGCCGGTCATAATTAAACCAACAACAATTCCTTTTTGATAACCAATCTTTCCTATTATCCATCCGGAAGGTATTGACATTATAAAATATGCCCCGAAAAATGTTAACTGAATTAACATCGATTCAGTATAATTTAATTCGAAAACGGATTTTAAATGAGGAATTAAAATATCATTTAAACAAGTAATAAATCCCCACATAAAGAAAAGTGATGTTAAAACTACAAGTGCCGATTTATATTTTTTTTCATTAGAATTTAGAACAGTGGTATGAGCTGTCATAAAAAGTTCCTTTAATATTTATTTCAAGCTAAAATTAAAAAAAGAATTGAAAACAAAAAATTGCCGTCCTAAAAGACGGCAATTAAATTTATTTTTGATGTGCTTTAATCTTTTTTAATAATTCAGGAATAGCATCTTTGTGCACCATAAAGTCCATTATTTTAAGCTTAACATAATCTTCGCGATAAAATCTATAGCCAACATGCTTGCCGTTACGTGCTCCCGAACCGGAATCTTTAATCATGAACCAATAATCACCGTCAACCTTATTGAAGCCGACAATATGAATACCATGATCATCGGTAGTAGTTCTGTTGCTAAATCTGAACTGACGAGCATCATCATTTATATATTTTCTCGGTATATCAAAAGTCGGAATAATAGATACTTCAGTTTCGGAATCATAGCCCGGTTCTGAAACATCGCCACCAATACACAAACTAAATCCTTTTTCAACTGCACCTTTAATTGCAGCAATAAAATCATCTAGCGGAACATTATAGTAATCCGCATTGTGCCACCAGTTATCGGGTACTATGTATTCAACTTGTTGCCAAAATGGTTTTTGCAAATATGAAACAACATCTACGTAATCATCCATATTCAGGTTTACAACATTTTTGAAAAATGTTTTCGGGGTATATTCTTTACCTTCGTATTCAAATTTTGCCGGTGGAGCACCAATGTATTTATTCATTATGGATTTTATTGTTTCAACAACAAAATCTGTGTTCCAATAATTGTTTTCTTTAATTGATTTTAAGAAACTATTCATTTCCTTGAACATTTTACTGTGATCATGATAAGGAATGCCGTTTTTCAAACCATCATAAACCGAGTAAGGCACACAACCGTATTTTTTCCAAATACGTGGTACTGCATTTGCTTCCGAACCTTCGCCAAATTCGGAATTTCCTCTTTCGCAAACATATCTTTTAACTTTCTCTACATATTCCCAATATGCATTGTAGATTGGAGAAATTCTTATTTTTTTACCGTGAACTCTGTACAATTCAGATTCAAAAAATGAAGTGGTTGACCAACTCCAGCAAGTCCCTGTCATTCCTTGGGATAATGGTTCCGTATGCCAGAATGTTTTGTAATCATCTGCATTTGTAGGAAATTTTTTCCCTGTAAAATCAACTTTAAATCTTTTCCAATCCCTTTTCGGCTTTTGTTTGTTATAATATTCTTTCAGCTCTTTTCGGGCTTTTTGCATAAATTTATTTGACCCCTTTTTAAATACGCCTTTATCCAAATTCTGAGCTAAAAAAGTACCTTGGGTTAAAATTAAACTTAATACAATCGTAAAAATTAATGTTATTCTTTTTTTCATAGAACCCCCAATAATTCGTTTAAATATTCAGTTTCATCGATTTATTAAAATAAAACTTTTCTTAGAAATATTAAAATTATTTCTTACAAATATTAGTGAGTTAAAAGCATTTTGATTTATTTGGGATAAGCGTATTCACTGCTGTAAATAACATAAGTAGAGAACTTTTAACATCCGAATGCCGATTAAAAACAGATGAGGTGAAACTGTAAATGGGAAAATATAAAATAAGAACGGTTCATCAGAAACCGTTCTCAAGTAAAATTGCTTTCAATGATTTTAAATCACTTTTTATTTGAACAGCATTTTTTTCTTTTGCAATACATTTCGATAATCTTTCTGGAATTTCAATATTACTACCGATTGAATTTTCAACAACATTTCTAAACTTTGCCGGATGTGCGGTTTCAAAAACAATACCGATTGAATTTTCTTGAGTCATCAAATATTGTTTTAAAGCTAGGAATCCGACCGCCCCATGCGGATCGATTACATAATTATACTTTTGAAAGATATTTTGAATTTCTTTAATTGTATCATTATCATCAAAACTTAATGAAAAAATATCTTCTCTTATTTGTGAGAGCAAAAAATCATATAAAGAATTAACCCTTTCCAAATTACTTGGATTACCCACATCCATTGCATTTGAAAATGTTTTTACAGATTGTCTGGGTTTAAATACACCGCTTTGTAAATATTCCGTAAAGACAGAATTTAAATTTGTTGCACTCACAAATTTATTAATATTCAAACCCATTTTTTTTGCAAGTAATCCTGCAGTTAAATTACCCAAGTTTCCCGATGGCACGGAAACAACAATATTTTTATCGTGCACACTAACTTGCTTAATTGCTTCAAAATAATAAAATGTTTGGGGCAACAAACGAGCTATGTTAATTGAATTTGCGGAAGTCAATCGCATTTTGGAAGTTAAATCTGAATCGAGAAAAGCATCTTTAACCATTTTTTGACAATCATCAAAAGTACCTTCTACTTCAAGAGCGGTAATATTTCTTCCCAAAGTAGTTAACTGCTTTTCCTGAATTTCACTCACCTTATTTTTTGGATACAATATATAAACATTAATTCCGTCAACATTATAAAAACCATTTGCCACAGCGCTACCTGTATCACCCGAAGTGGCAACTAAAATATTTAGTTCCTTATTCTCGTTTCGATTAAAATGCCCCATTATTCTTGACATAAATCTTGCACCGAAATCTTTAAATGCAAGCGTAGGGCCATGAAATAATTCAAGCACAAAATATTTATTATTAAGCTCTTTGATAGGTGCCGGAAAATTAATTGCGTCAAAAATTAAATCTCGCAAAATTTTTTCCGGAATTTCATTCCCGATATATTTTTTTGCTATTTCATTTCCAATTTCTTGAAAAGAATAATTCTTCAGATTTTCAAAAAATTTTTTTTCAAAAACCGGCACATTTTCAGGCACAAATAATCCGCCGTCTTCGGATAAGCCCGTCATTACCGCTTTTTCGAAAGATACTTTGTAATTTTTATTCCTAGTACTTACAAAATTCATTATTCAACCTCCAAAATTTTAGGAGTGTTGTTACCGATTTTAGAAACATAGGTAGTGTTTTTTATTCCGATTTTATCAACCGCTTGTTTCATTTCAGTCGCAATAAAATCAGCTTTTTCCAAAGTGTTTGAAAGAGCAAAGACAGAAGGACCGGAGCCCGAAATATTGCATCCCAAGGCACCTGCATTTAATGCAGTTTTTTTAATTTCGTCATATCCGGGAATTAAAGATTTTCTAACGGGCTCAATAATTACATCTTCCATTGAACGAGAAATCAAATTAAAATCTCCCGTTAAAAAACCTGCCACCAAACCGCCCACATTACCCCACTGTGTTATTGCCTGCTTTAGTGGAATTTCTTTCGGAAGAATTTTTCGCGCTTCAATTGTTTTAATTTCAACATCAGAATAAATTACAGTACAATAAATATCTTTCGGCAAATTCAATTCAATTACATCGACAGGATTATAACCTCTAATTAATGTTAAATTTCCATACAAACAAGGAGCAACGTTATCGGCATGAATGGCACCGCTTGCCAACTCCTCTCCTTTTAATGCAAACTCTAATAACTGCAATTTCGATAACTTTGTTTCAAGCAATTCATTTAAAGCAAAAACAGCAACAACAGCACTGGCAGCGCTTGAACCCAAGCCGCTGCCTAGAGGCATTTTTTTGTGTAGTTTTATGGCAACACCAATATTTAAGTTTAAACTTTTTAACATTGAATAGATTGCAAATGCAGCTGTGTTTTTTTCAACTTCGAGGGGCAACTTATTACCATCCCCGGTAATTTCAAGTATTTCCACTTTATTTTTATCAGTTAAAAAAAGTTCTATTTCATCTCCCGGATTTTCTATTGCAAAACCAAGTATATCAAAACCGCAAGCAATATTTGAAATTGAAGCAGGGGCAAAAGCCTTAATATATTTTTTCATATTTAAATCTCTATTAAATTTTTGGCCAACAATAATTCTGCATTCAATATCGTTCCACCGGCAGCACCTCTGATGGTATTATGCGAAAGCACAATAAATTTATAATCAAATAAATTGCATTCACGTAAACGTCCAACAGAAACTGCCATTCCATTCTCAATATTTCTATGTAATCGGGGTTGAGGAAAATTGTTTTCCTCAAAATAGTAAATAGGTTTTTTAGGTGCGGTAGGTAAATTTAATTTCTGAGGTTCACTTTTAAAATTATTAAAAGCTGAAATTATTTCTTCTTTTGTGGGTTTGTTTTTGAATTTTATTTGCACGGTTTCCAAATGGCCGTCAATAACCGGAACTCTGTTACATTGAGCGGAAATTTCAATTTTGGGAAGTTCAATTTTTCCATCATTAATTTCAGCCAATATTTTCAGTGGTTCCGTTTGCATTTTTTCTTCCTCCCCACCGATATAGGGCACCAAATTATCAAGCATGTCGAGAATTGAAATTCCCGGATAACCTGCACCGGAAACAGCTTGCATTGTAACAACATTTATTTTCTCTATTCCGAACTTATCATGCAAAGGTTTCAGTGCAAGCACTAATCCTATTGTTGAACAATTCGGATTTGTTATTATCTTTCCCTTTGTTGTTTGTGTTTCAATCAATTCCAAATGATTTGAATTAACTTCGGGAATAATTAAAGGAACATCCGGATCAAAGCGGTGATTACGGGCATTGGAAATCACGTATTTGCCTGCTTGGGCAAACTTAGTTTCAATTTCACCTGCAACCGAAGCATCTAATCCGGAAAAAACTATTTCCGATTCAATTTCATTTGGCACACAATTCTTAACTATAATTTCAGCATATTTATTTTTAAGCGGAGTTGCCAATATCCAATTGCAAGCTTCCGAATATTTTTTATTTGCAGAACGCTCCGAAGCTGCCAACTCGTTTATTTCAAACCAAGGATGATTGCTTAATAACTCAACAAATTTTTGTCCAACACTTCCGGTAGCTCCTAAAATTGCTACTTTAATTTTTTTTTCAATTTTCATTTTAACACTCAATATTTTAATATTAAAATATTTTAATTAAACACTTAAATAGTTTGAAATTCTGAGAATATCAATAAATACACCGGAAGCTGTTACCTCGGCACCGGCTCCGGCCCCACGAACCATTAATGGTTTCTCATTATAATTTTTTGTTGTAAAGGCTATTACATTATCGTTGCCTGATAAATTATAAAACGGATGTTTTGAATCTATTTTTTCGATCCCGACTTTTGCCTTGCCTTTTTCATAATTAGCTACGTAACACAAAACTTTATTTTCATTTGCAGCTTCAATCTTAAGATTTTCAAAATAAGAATCATAATCTTTTAGCTGATTCAAAAAATCATCAACAGTTTTAGTTTTTCTTAATGCTTTTGGAATTAAATTTTCAACTTGGATATCTTCCAATTCCATTTCTATTCCAATTTCTCTAACCAAAATTAGAAGTTTCCTAACCATATCCAAACCATTTAAATCATCTCTCGGGTCCGGTTCGGTAAATCCCAGCTCTCTGGCTTCTTTTACAATTTGGCTAAAGGATTTGTTTTCATCACGCAACGAATTAAAAATATAACTTAAAGTTCCAGACAACACGCCTTCAATTTTATAAATTTCATCACCATTAGCAATTAAATCGCGAAGGGTATTTATAATTGGAAGAGCAGCGCCTACATTTGTTCCGTATCTAAACTGCACATTATTCTTTCGGGCAGCCTCGTGAATTGCTTTATATTTATTGTATTTTGATGAGTTTGCAATTTTATTGGGCGTTACAACAGAAATGCTTGAATTCAATATTTCTTCGTAATGCGGAACCATTAAATCGGTTGCGGTGCAATCAATAAAAATTGTATTCGAAAGATTCATTTCTTTCATTCTTGAAATAAATTTTTTGCGATTCATCTTTTCTTTGGAATCATTCAATAAGTTATTCCAATCAGCAATATCAATACCTGCAGTTTCAAAAATCATTTTTTTACTATTTGCCAAAGCAACTAATTTTAAATTTAATCCCAATGCCTTTTAATAATTCATGCCTGCGAGGCGATT
>CAZCBD010000066.1:0-13329 GCA_964496755.1 uncultured Melioribacteraceae bacterium | reverse complement strand
ACGGGTATTGGACCGCGTGATATTACTCCGGAGGTAGTAAAAAAGTTTTCGGATAAACTTATACCCGGAATTATGGATTATATCAGATTAAAATACGGTGCTGAAATACCTTCTGCATTATTAAGCAGAGCAATTGCCGCGGTAAAAAATAAAACTATAATTTATACATTACCGGGAAGTGTAAAGACAGTGAATGAATATTGTGATGAAATATTAAAAACAGTGGAACATTCTATTTTAATGCTTCACGGTTTGGGTCATTAATTAAAAAGGTGTAAAATGAAAATTGTATTATTTGTTTTAATTTTGTTTGTTTCTTCGCTTTTTGCACAAGGAAAAGTTGAAGGATATGTTTTTGATGATTTATCGCACGAACCAATTGTTGGTGCCAATATTGTTTTGTCAGATACTACCATAGGTACAACAACAAATGAAAACGGATATTTTAAAATTGAAAATTTAAAAGAGGGAAAAGTAAAGATTATTGTTTCGTTTTTGGGTTATGAAACAAAAACTAAATTTGTGTTTGTTAACTATAATTCACTCTTGAATCTGAAATTCTACCTTGTAAAGAAATCTGTTGAAATGCAACAAGTTATTGTTACTGCTACCCGTACAGAAAGAAAAATTTTAGAAGTGGCCGGGCGAGTTGAGCTTATTGATTCAAAAAGCATTGTTCAAACTCAGACTAATAGTATTGATGACTTGCTTAAAAATGTTTCCGGTGTAAATATTTCAAGAACCGCCGGAATTATTTCACGCCCTACGGTATCGCTTAGAGGAATTGTGGGTAGTGAACAGGGAAGACTTCTAACCTTAATTGATGGAATGCCCATAAATAAAAGTGATGGCGGAAGTATTAATTGGAATAGAATTAATCCTGATAATATTGAGCGGATTGAAATCTTTAAAGGACCCGGATCTTCTATTTTTGGTAACAATGCAATGGCCGGTGTAATTAATATTATTACAAAACGTTCATTTCTAAAGGGCTTTAACGGGATATTAAGGTCTAATTATTCTGATTATAATACATTTGCCCAATCATTTAATTTGAATGGAAAACTATCCGATTCAACCGGATTTTATTTTTCCCTTTCATCGTTTAACAGAAAGTCGGACGGATTTATAGAAACAAAAGAAGAATACAGAGATACCACTACGGTTAAATCTGATTTAAAAGAGTTTGGTGCTGACTTAAAAATAGGTTATGATTTTAATGAGAATTCATTTATTGAATTAGCAGGAAGTTTTTATGATGACAAACGAGGAAACGGTCGTCAGATAAAATACCCCGATGGTTCATATATGAAACATAAAACTTACTTTTATAACTTGAATTTTGAGACAGAACAATTTGGTTTTAAAATAAATTCAAATATCTTTTTTCAGTTGGAAAAATATAAAAGAGTTTTAGAAAAAGATAAATTTAAAAAAGGGAAGGAATATTATAGCTTAATATTTGTTAACTCCGATAGAACCGATATAGGTGCTAATCTAAACATAAATTACAATCTCTTCGGTCACTCAATTTTATTTGGTGTTGAAGCAAAGCAAGGTGAAGTGGAAGCCGCAGATGAATATCAAACATCACCCGATGTAATTAAAAATAAAGGCGTAATGAGTTTTATATCGGTTTTTCTTCAAGATGAATTTAATTTAAATGAAAAATTAAAATTATTAATGGGTTTTAGAACCGATAATGTCATTTTTGATAATGGCAAATATTCGATTGAAAACTCGACCGGTGCCACTTCTGCAATGCTTCCCTTTACGGGGGAATTACCTACAAGTAGTTGGAAATCTTTAACACCAAAATTAGCTTTATATTATAATTTTTCAGATAACCTGAATTCCTATTTTTCTGTGAGTCAGGGATTTAGAACAGCAACTTTGGACGATTTAACTCGCTCAGGTTTTATTAAATACGGATTTAAAAAAGCAAATACCGAGTTGGCCCCTGAAACAATTACTAATTTTGAGTTAGGTTTTAACTTTGATTTAAATCGAAAATTTTATTTGCTACCCAGTTTTTATTTTATGAAAGGTAATGATTTCCACTATTATTTAGATACGGGCGAATCGTTATTTAACGGAAAAAAGAAAGTTATAAAAAAAGCTAATATTACCGACGTTCAAATTGTTGGGGCGGAATTGGATGTAAAGTATTTTGTAAATGCCAATTTGAGTTTTGATTTCAATTATGCTTTTTCAAAATCCAAAATATTGAAATACGAAAAGAAACCTGAAATTGAGGGTAAAGAATTAACTTATTCACCCAATCATATTTTGAACTTAAATATTTCATACTTAAATAAAATTGTTAACTTTTCAATTAAATCGCATTTCCAAAGTAAACAACATACCGCAGACGATAATGTGGAAATTGATAAACGCGGGCACAATACAATTATCAATTCATATTTTACTTTTGATATTAAGATGTGGAAAAGATTATTTAATCATTTGAATTTTAGTATTGGAGTTCAAAATGTTTTTGACGAAAAAATTGTAACCACTTATGATAAAATTGGAGTTGGAAGATTTATTACTGCCGATGTTTCATTAAATTTTTAAGGAGAAGCAATGAGAAAATTATGCTTGCTAATTATTTTAATTAGTATTGTGTTTGCACAACATAAAAAAAATACAAATGATTATTTTGATAATTCCGAAGCAACAAAATTTACGGTTAAAAAAATTTTTATTGGCGGTGAAGTTGCTAAAAAAGGATATGTTGATTTTTCTAAATTACCGATTAGGAAAATTCTTTTTAAAAATATAGAATTAACCGAAAATGGAGATACTAATTTTATTGGTGCATATCGGATACAAGGTTATTCGCTCCATGATATTCTAAATTCTGTAAAAATTAAAAAGAAGAATAATTTTCATCCGGAAACAGATTTGTATTTGATTATATCTAATGATAAAAATGAAAAGATAGTTGTTAGTTGGGGGGAAGTTTTTCATGTGGCAAAACAAAACAATATTATTATTTCAAATGCTTGTTCCCCGATTGTACCTGTAAAAACAAAACAACAATGGGTGTTGCCCGAAAAATCGGAATTGATTTTTGGAAACGACTTTTTTAATACAAGAAAAATTGAGAATCCATCTAAAATTATTGTAAAATCTTATTCAGGAAAGGTAAGCGGGAAAAAGCACCTGACGCCTTTATATTGCAGTACAATTAAATTGCGTAAGTTTAATAAGCCCGTTTCTGAAATCGACAAATTGGAAAAAGGTTTTTCAAATTATAATTTGCCAACTTGTTTTTACGGGCAAGGAATGGGTTTTCATGGATTTAAAGTTTTTCACGGAAAAAAAATTTCCGATGTATTAAAAAAGTATTTCCCCTTTACAATAAATAATCTAAAAACCGGAATTTTTATCTTTACTGCCAAAGATGCTTATAGATGTGTTTATTCGTACTCTGAAATTTGCAATAGGAACGATAATAATGAGTTCCTATTGGTGAAAAGCAATTTGCCCAATAAGGGAAAATATTTTCTTTTTGCTGCACCGGATTTTTTTTCCGATCGTTCAATCAGATCCATTAAAGAAATAATTTTTATAAATGAATAATTTAAGTTTTAATCAAAATAAAGAATTGAATTAAAAAAGGTCAAAGTAAATCTTTGACCTTTTTTTTAGATTGAATATCGTTTGTTGCGCTATTTAATAAATTTAATTGACATTGGATAAGTATATGTTTCGCCATTGCTGGCCTTAACTGCAGCAATAACGGTGAAAATAATACCAATAATAATCAAAATTATTAGCATTGGAATACCAATTAAAATTAGTATTAAAATACCCGAAAAAATGACATAAATAGTTATTGAAATTTGAAAGTTTAATGCTTCTTTTCCATGGATATCAACAAATCTAAATTCATCTCTTTTTAATAACCAAACAATTAATGGTCCCAGTATATTTCCAAAAGGTATTATCAAACCGGAAAGTGCCGATAAATGACAAAGCATTGCAAAAGTTTGTGCGTCTGTTTTTTGTTTGTAGGCATGGTAATTCGGATCGTTTCTATAATTATAACCATGTTGATTATTTCGGGTGTGTTGATGTTGATAATTTTTATTGGGGTCATCAGAATCTTGATGAGGTGAATTATCCTTTTGTGAATTGTTATAATTTTCCATTTCTCCTCCAAATTTCAAAATAAGACGATTAATTTACCTTTTTGTTTTAAATTAATTGACTTATTTTAAAAAGTTATTAATAAATATAAAATCGGGTATTTTAATTGTTGTAATTTTTAATAATTTTTCATAAAATTGCATAAATAAAAGTGAATAATTAGGACGTAATGAAACTGTTGAAAACAAATAAATATTATTGGCAAAAATCCGAATTGCTTTTATTGCGTCATTGCCCTGACCACTAAGTCCAACTAAAATACCCATCCCAATTTTTAAAAAATAATATTTTGGAGGTAACCATTATGTGTGGCATAGTTGGTTATATTGGTGAAAAAAATTGTTCGCCTATTTTAGTTGAAGGTTTAAAAAGATTAGAGTACAGAGGATATGATTCGGCGGGTATTTGTTTACTTGGTGATGATAATTTTTGTTTTGTAAAGAGCAAAGGAAAAGTATCACAACTTGAACAAAAAATGGAAAACCTTTGTGCGGTTGGGAACTTGGGTATTGCGCATACCAGATGGGCTACACATGGAGAGCCAAGCGAAATAAACGCTCATCCTCATCATAATTCCGATAAATCTATTTTTCTAATTCATAATGGAATTATTGAGAATTATTCCGAATTAAAGAAAGAATTAATAGAAAAAGGATATAGTTTTGTTTCCGATACAGATACTGAAGTTTTAGTTCACCTAATAGATGAATATGTAAATACAGGGAAAAATATTTTTGAAGCCGTAAGGTTTACTTTGAATAGAGTTGAAGGAACCTACGGGTTGGCAGTAATTTCAAAATATGAAACCGATAAAATTATTGTTGCGAAAAAGGGCTCTCCACTAGTAATTGGTATTGGAAAGGGCGAAAATTTTGTTGCTTCGGATGTTAATGCTTTAATTGCTCATACTTCGCAAGTTGTTTATTTAAGCGATAATGAAATAGCCGAAATTAAAAAGGATTCATTTCATGTTAAAACAATTAGTGATGAAGAAATTCAAAAAGAAGTTCAAGAAGTAACAACCAAACTTGATGAAATAACAAAGGGTGGTTATCCTCACTTTATGCTGAAAGAAATTATGAATCAGCCGGAATCTTTAACAAACTCAATGCGCGGAAGATTATTGGCTGAATCGGGAATTTCAAAATTAGGTGGTTTGGTTGGAGTTGAAGATAGATTGGCAAATTCCGAACGAATAATTTTATGTGCTTGCGGAACTTCGTGGCACGCTGCTTTAGTTGGCGAATATATGTTGGAACAATATACCGGTATTCCCGTGGAAGTTGAATATGCTTCGGAATTTAGATACCGTAATCCGATTATCGATAAAAATGATACTGTGATTTTTATTTCCCAAAGTGGCGAAACACTTGATACGCTTGCTGCAATGGAAGAAGCAAAACGAAAAGGGGCTTTGGTATTGGGTGTTTGTAATGTTGTTGGAAGTTCAATTGCCAGATTAAGCGATGCCGGAGTTTATATTCATGCCGGTCCTGAAATTGGAGTTGCTTCAACAAAAGCATTTACTTCTCAGCTAACAGTTCTTTCTTTAATAACCTTATTAATTGGGCGAAGAAAAAACGTTAGTCTTGTTGATGGTATTAATTTAATTGAAGAATTACAATTGCTACCCAAAAAAGTAGAAAAAATACTTCAGTTAAATGATCACATAGAAAGCATTGCCGAGAAATTTGTAAACGCAAAAAACTTTTTGTACTTGGGCCGAGGTTACAATTTCCCGGTTGCACTTGAAGGCGCATTAAAATTAAAAGAAATTTCATATATACATGCAGAAGGTTATCCTGCTGCTGAAATGAAACACGGACCTATTGCTCTTATTGATGAAAATATGCCTGCGGTGTTTATTGCACCAAAGGATTCCGTTTATGAAAAAATCATAAGTAATATTGAAGAACTAAAAGCACGAAAAGGTATCGTAATTGCAATTGCCAGCGAAGATGACAACACCATCGACTCTTTGGTTGACTATTCAATTAAGATTCCTCCAACAATTGGAATGTTAATGCCTATACTTACGGTAATTCCTCTTCAGTTATTGGCTTATCATATAGCAGTTAAAAAGGGATTGAATGTTGATCAACCCCGAAATTTAGCTAAATCAGTAACCGTTGAATAATGGAGGACAATATGTCTAAAAAGAATGTAATTATTATGGGTGCGGCCGGCCGCGATTTTCACAACTTTAATGTTTTTTACAGAAACAATGAAGAGTATAATGTTGTAGCCTTTACTGCAACTCAAATTCCGAATATTGACGGAAGAGTTTATCCGGCCGAACTTGCTGGAGATTTATATCCGAATGGAATTAAGATTTACGAAGAAGCTGAATTAACCAAACTTATTAAAGAATTGAATGCAGACGAAGTTGTTTTTTCGTATTCCGATGTTCCGTTTGAATATGTTATGACAAAAGCATCCATTGTAAATGCAGCCGGAATCTCATTCAGACTTCTTGGTGGTGAAGAAACAATGATTAAATCTACTAAACCTTTAGTTTCGGTTCTTGCAGTACGCACAGGTTGTGGAAAATCACAAACTTCACGCAAGATTGTAAAATTACTTCGCGAAGCCGGCAAAAGAGTTGTTGCAATTCGGCATCCTATGCCTTATGGCGATTTGGTAAAACAAAAAGTTCAGAGATTTGCTTCATTGGAAGATTTGAAAAAACATGAATGTACAATCGAAGAAATCGAAGAATACGAACCTCATATTGCATTAGGCGGTATTATTTATGCCGGTGTTGATTACGAAGCAATTCTTCGTGAAGCTGAAAAAGAAGCTGATGTCATTCTTTGGGATGGTGGTAATAACGATATGTCTTTCTACAAAGCAGACGTTACTTTTACTGTAGCCGATCCTCATCGTGCCGGACATGAAATGAAATATTATCCGGGTAATACTTCTCTTCGTCTTGCCGATGCCGTGGTTATTAACAAAATCGATTCTGCTGATGCTGATAATATTCTTCAAGTAATTAACAATGTTAAAGCGGTTAATCCGGATGCTGCCATTATTGAAGGCGCTTCTCCGCTTACGGTTGACGATCCTTCTGTTATAAGAGGCAAAAAAGTATTGGTGATTGAAGACGGACCAACATTAACTCATGGCGAAATGAAATATGGTGCCGGCACTGTTGCCGCTCAAAAATTAGGCGCCAAAGAAATTGTTGACCCAAGACCTTTTACAGTTGCCTCAATTACTGCTACTTATGAAAAATATCCGAATATCGGAATTCTTTTGCCTGCAATGGGATATGGCGAACAACAAATGAAAGATCTTGAAACTACTATAAACAAAGTGGATTGTGATTCTGTTGTTGTTGGTACTCCTATTGATTTAGGTAGAATTTTGAACATAAACAAACCATCAACAAGAGTTAAATATGAATTACAAGAAATAGGTGATATAACATTAGAAACAGTTTTGAAGGAAAAAGGAATTCTATGAAAAAACTAGCTGTTGTTGCATTCGGTGGAAATGCTCTTTTAAGAGGCGATGAAGTTGGTACAATTGAACAACAAGAAAAGAATGCATATGATACTTGTAAACAAGTACTGAATTTGATTAAGAATGATTACAATGTAATTGTAACACATGGAAACGGCCCGCAGGTCGGGAATATTTTATTGAAAAACGAAGCAGGAAAAAAAGAATACAACTTGCCGCAAATGCCTTTAGATGTTTGCGTTGCCGATACTCAAGGTAGTATTGCTTATATGATTGAACGAGCAATGCGTAATGTATTGAACTCCGAAGGTATTGAAAAAAATGTTATTGCAATCGTAACTCAGGTTGAAGTTGATAAAAAAGATCCCGCATTTGAAAATCCGACAAAACCGGTCGGGCCATTTTATTTAAAAGAAGAAGCAGATCTACTAGCCAAATCAAACGGATGGCTTTTTAAAGAAGATGCTCGTAAGAGAGGTTGGAGAAGGGTTGTGCCTTCACCGATGCCAACAGATATTATGAATAAAAATATTGTGAAAAAACTTGCTGAAGATGGAAATATTGTTATTACTGCCGGTGGCGGTGGCATTCCTGTTTACCGCCATCCGGATGGCCATTTGGAAGCTATTGAAGCTGTTATCGATAAAGATTTGGCTTCTGCTGTTTTAGCAAGTGATATCGGCGCCGATGAATTTATTATCTGTACCGATGTACCTAAAGTTTATATTAATTTTAACAAACCCGATCAGAAAAAGCTTGATACAATTACTGTTGATGAAGCCTTAAAGTATTATAATGACGGTGAATTTGGTGCCGGAAGTATGGGACCAAAAGTCTTAGCCGGCGTTAAATTTGTTCAAAATGGCGGGAAGCAATCTATAATTACCGAAGCGCATGAACTTTCTAAAAAAGATTGCGGCACTAGAATTACAAATTAATTTTATCAAGACCCGCTTTTTTAGCGGGTTCTGATTACCTTTGTTTATATTCCGATATAAATATTAAATTTGTAAATTTTAAATGATAATTTAACTTGATAAACTAAAATAGGAGAAGCTATGGCTTTTAATTTAAGAAACAGAAATTTTTTAAAATTATTGGATTTTACTCCAAAAGAAATAAAATTTTTATTAGATCTTTCTAAAGAATTGAAAACAGCGAAATATACAGGTACCGAAGTGCAAAGATTAAAAGGTAAAAATGTTGTTTTACTTTTTGCAAAAGATTCTACGAGAACAAGATGTGCTTTCGAAACAGCTGCTATGGATCAGGGTGCAGGAGTAACTTATTTAGGCCCGTCCGGCTCCCAAATGGGGAAAAAAGAATCAATGAAAGATACAGCTCGGGTTTTGGGTAGAATGTATGATGGAATAGAATACCGTGGATTTGGTCAGGAAATTGTAGAAGAATTAGGCAAATATGCAGGGGTGCCGGTTTGGAACGGTTTAACTAATGAATTTCATCCAACCCAAATTTTAGCTGATTTTTTAACTATAATGGAACACTCGAATAAACCTTTGAATGAAGTAACTTTAGCATATTTGGGTGATGCTCGTAATAATATGGGCAACTCTTTAATGGTTGGTGCCGCTAAAATGGGTATGAAATTCCGCGCCGTTGCTCCTAAAGATTTATGGCCTACAGATGAATTGGTAAATCAATGCAAAGAAATTGCAAAAGAAACCGGAGCAACTATTGAATTGACCGACGATCCTGTTGAAGGTGTTAAAGGTGCCGATTTTCTTTATACTGACGTCTGGGTTTCAATGGGCGAACCGGATGAGGTTTGGGAACAAAGAATTAATGCAATGAAACCTTATCAAGTGAATATGGAGATGATTAAAAATACCGGAAATCCGGATGTTAAATTTATGCACTGTTTGCCGGCTTTTCACAATCGTGAAACTACTATAGGTGAAGAAATTTACCAAAAATTCGGAATTGAATCTATGGAAGTTACCGAGGATGTTTTTGAATCGGCGCACTCAATTGTTTTTGATGAAGCTGAAAACAGACTTCACACAATTAAAGCTGTTATGGTTGCTACTTTGGGTGACTAAAGTAATTTTTTAACATTAAAAGGCGTTTGTTTAAGACGCCTTTTTTTATTTTAAATAAGTTTTCTATACTTATATGGTAGACTTGGTTATCAATTTCCCGAAAAATTTTCAAGAGGAAGAGTTAACAAATGATTATTTGATTAGACGCGCAGCAGTTGATTTTAAAGTGTCGCTTATTACCAAATAGACAAATTGCCGAACGTTTGGCCGAGGCTTTATTGGAAATTGATTCTGCAAAACTTGCTATAAAATCTTGGGATGAGTATTAAGAGTTCCCCCACATTTATTGTGGGGGAATGAAATTTTAAGGACAGTATCTTGGTTCTAGTGAACAATGAAAACCACTTGTAAGGCCACAATAATCTGCACAAGTAAGCTCACCATGAGTAGGACAATTTCGTGGATGACAAGTATTACATGTTCCATTACATGACATGTTACAAGTCGGGAGGCATGAATCAATACAAGAATCACATGTTCCATTACAAGATTCTAAGCAAGTTGCATTACATGAGTATTGTCCGCATTCGGTATTATCACAAGTCATTTCTAATTTTGAAGGTCTCTCTTGCCCGTTTACAGTCCCCTTATTTTCTTTGTTTTCGTTAATAGAAAAAGTTTCCACTTTTAGTTCGGATAAGTTTAATTTTAATTTTTTCATGGAATACTCCCACAATGATTAATAATTTTATTTGATTTAGAAGGGAGTAGGTTGGTGGCGTGCCGGTAATACCGTTTATTTATACAAAGGCATAAATTTTATACACGCAAAATATCACTTGTAAGTAATATTTTAATTTAATGTTAAATCATTAAAAGAGCAAGTTAATTTGCTCTTTTAATTAATTTTAGTGTGAGGAAAGATTTTGAATTAAATATAATTTTCTTCTTTTTGCGTAAATAATTTTCATAGGGACAATTGTTTTCCAATTATTACAAATAAGCTTTTGTTAAGAGATTAACTTAATCTTTCTTATTTTCGATTAGAGTTTTTAACTTTTGTATATCTTCAGAATCTACGCTTGTAATGTTAATCTTAAAATTATCGATAATTAAATTTCTATAATCAATAGCAATACTTTTTACCTCAGATAGATTAAAGGCTTTGGGTTTACCTAAAAACCGGAAATAATAAAAATTATTTTCATCAAAAATTATATAAGGGCTATTATATCTGTGTGAGATTATGGTTATTGCTAAGACAAAAAATAATAAATAGTTCAAGAGGCTTGATAACGAAGAACCAAAAGTATTGATATGAGCAAATAACGACGCAGCAAAAACGATAATATAAATTGCAATAATCCCTTTTTTGTTATGAAATATTACTTTCATTTAAACCTCCTTTAGCATATATAAATATTACAAGTAAATGTATCTTTATTCGGGCAATTATTTGTACAATTTTCACTCGGACAATTTCCAATGCAAGAACCCCAATTATGGCAAGTGGCAATTTCTGAATATAAGGTAACAGTTGCTTCGCAAGTTAATGCCAAGGGGGTTAAATGCTTTGGTAAATAAGTTATGCCTACTTTAGAAATTAATTCAATTGTATCTTTGGTTCCACAAAATTTACTTCCAATGCAATTATCATTTCCACAGTTAGACATAGTATCTTCTGCAGGTAGTTGCCCGTTTACAGTCCCCTTATTTTCTTTGTTTTCGTTAATATAAAAAGTTTCCACTTTTAGTTCGGATAAGTTTAATTTTAATTTTTTCATGGAATACTCCCACAATGATTAATAATTTTATTTGATTTAGAAGGGAGTAGGTTGGTGGCGTGCCGGTAATACCGTTTATTTATACAAAGGCATAAATTTTATACACGCAAAATATCACTTGCAAGTAATATTTTAATTTAATGTTAAATTATTAAAAGAGCAAGTTAATTTGCTCTTTTAATAAACATCTTGCAATGATTTTGGCTTGCCTAAAATTTCGTGAGCAACAAATAAGGTTTGAAGAGAGTTTTGATTTTGTAAAAGTTTTTTTAACTCGGAATTAATATTGGTGTTATTTTTTGTTTTAGTGGGCATACCGTTATTAATTCTCGATTTAATATTTTTATTTGCGGATTTCTTTACTTCAGTAGTAATAACGTTTTCAGATTCCGCTAGATACTTTTTATTTGTATCAATAGGTTCGTTGTAACTTTCTTCGAATATTAAATTATCCAAAAAATCAAAAATTTTACTGTCGCTTTTTGTTTCTTTCGTGTTTGGTTTGTATTCATTTGAAGCAGGAAAAGAATTCTGCTCCAAATGAATATTGTTATTTTTAGTTTCTACTTTTTTCTTTTCTCTTTGTTTATTTAAGTAAGCAATCAGACCGAAAAGAACAATTGCAATTATTTCGCCAATATTATCCATAATGAATCCTAATTATCATGTTTATTTTTTTTATCATCGGTAGAAGGTTTGGCAATACTTTCACGCATTTTAGTATCAGCATCAATGTTTTTCAATTTATAGTAATCCATAATACCAAGGTTACCGTTTCTAAAAGCTTCTGCAATAGCCCGTGGAATTTCGGCTTCAGCTTCAACAACCTTAGCACGCATTTTAGACACTTCAGCAATCATTTCTTGTTCGCTGGCAACGGCAGCGGCTCTTCTTTCCTCGGCTTTTGCACGTGCAATTTTCAAATCCGCTTCGGCTTGGTCGGTTTGCAAAACCGCACCTATGTTAGAGCCAACATCAACATCAGCAATATCGATTGAAAGAATTTCAAATGCAGTTCCGGAATCCAAGCCTTTTGCCAATACTGCTTTAGAAATATTGTCAGGATTTTCAAGTACTGCTTTGTGTGAATCGCTTGAACCGATTGTTGAAACAATACCTTCGCCTACACGAGCAAGGATAGTAGCTTCTGTAGCACCACCAACCAATCTTTCCAGATTTGCGCGAACAGTAATTCTTGCAATTGCTTTTAATTGGATTCCGTCTTTTGCAACTGCAGCTACCAGCGGAGTTTCAATTACTTTCGGAAGAACAGACATTCGTACGGCATCTAAAACATCACGGCCTGCCAAATCAATTGCCGCCGCTTTGTCGAAACTTAAATCAAGATTTGCTTTGTTTGCCGAGATTAATGCATTTACTACTTTGGTAACATTTCCTCCGGCTAAATAATGTGATTCCAATTTTGCAGTTTCAATT
The DNA here is from genome assembly GCA_964496755.1 of uncultured Melioribacteraceae bacterium. Classification (GTDB taxonomy): domain Bacteria; phylum Bacteroidota; class Ignavibacteria; order Ignavibacteriales; family Melioribacteraceae; genus CAZCBD01. The sequence continues at coordinate 482 of CAZCBD010000066.1, read as the reverse complement.
GAGATTCCCGCTTTTTTTGAGGATATCAAGCCTCTTACAATTGTATAGGGGGAAACTTTTCTTAATCTCATACCAACCAAATCTTTAAATATCTTTAGTTTAACTCCAGAGAAAAAGGCTGTAATGTAAAGACCAACTGGCACGAAATAAAGAAAAATTATTAATATAAAAACGGCTGCAAAAATACCTACTACTGAAAGTCCGGTTAAAGTATCCATCTTTTCTCCTTAATTAGATTTATAATTACCCGATTATTGTAAACGAAAATAAGAAATAAAAAGTTATAATTAAATAATTATTTGTAATTAAAAAATATTATGTTTTTTTTTGGATATTAAAAAGAAAAATTTGTCGATATCTGAAAAGGGGTTAAAATCAAGAATCAATAATTAATAGCTTCTTGATAACGGTAAAATCAATAATTATATTAATTGGCAAAAATAACATTAAAATATCGGTGAAAATATGAAAGGAAATTTTTA
>CAZCBD010000065.1:10410-13437 GCA_964496755.1 uncultured Melioribacteraceae bacterium | reverse complement strand
CAATAAAACTTTTTTAATTATTTTTAACTTGAATTAATTATTTAATTTAAATGCCAATTGCATTTACAAATGTTTTTTATTATTCTTTTAATATTATTTTGGGATAAAAAATAAGATGAAAAATGGAAAATCAATTAATTAGTACATTAAAGAAAAACAAGCTTTTTGAAGGAATAGATGTTGATAATTTGTCTTTTGACGAAGTAACCGGAAGATTAATTACAATAAGCGAAGGGAAAATTTTATTTCACGAAGGTGACCCGGCAAACGCTATTTATTTGATAGTAAGTGGTGAAGTTAATGTTTTGAAAAAAAACGATTCCTCTTCTCAAACTATAAATATCGGTGAAAATGATTTCTTCGGGCAAGATGAAATTCTTGAAAATACAGACAGAACTTCCTCTGCTATTATTTTGCGCGACTCTTATTTAATAATGCTTAATCGTCAGGAATTAGATTCATTAAGAAATCAAGAAATGGCTATTACCGAAAATTTGATGAAAAATTTTGCAGTAGAAAATCTGTATCAAAGTAATGAAAACAATAATTCAATTGAAATTTCTAAAAATGAAAACTCAGAAGAAGTGATTTTACAGAAAACAATAGTCGATAATAATTTTTCTGTTAATAATGAAAACAACCCTGTGATAAATGAAGATTTACCTGAAGTTAAACTTGATTTGGAAATCAACGAACAAACCCAAAACAACGAAACCATTAATTCCAGCTTAAATGAAAACGAGATAGATTTACAATTGAATAATGAAGATCCTGAAATAAATTTATCAATTCAAGATGAAAACATAGAAGCAGATGAACTTGCAGAAACAAACGAAAAAGATTTTGATTTGAATCCGGAAATTAATTCTACGCCTGAAAATATTACGGAAAATTTACCTCCTATTGCAGATGAAAAAGTTAATTCAACACAAAAAATTGAAAACCCTGATGAAATTGAAAAAAATAAAGAAGAAAAACAGAAGTTAAATTTTTCTTCTTCCGAAATAAAAACAAAATCACTAACCGAAGAACATTTACTAAAAATAATTAAAGCATCCGAAATAGTTAATTCCAAATTAACATTAGATGAATTACTTGAAAGCATTGTTGAAGTTGCCACCGATATCACAAATTGCGATAGAGGAACTCTCTATCTGGTTGACAAAGAAAGAAACGAACTTTGGTCAAAAGTTTTAATGGGTGATAATCTTAAAGAAATAAGATTAAATATCGGTGATGGTATTGCCGGATGGGTTGCAAAATCGGCTGAAATTGTAAATATAAGTGACGTAAAATCCGACGAAAGATTTAATTCTAATTTTGATAAATCAAGCGGCTACGAAACAAAAAGTATGATTTGCATGCCAATAAAAAATAGAGAAAAAGAAATTATTGGAGTAATTCAATTACTAAATAGTAAAAACGGAAAATTTTCCGAATTAGATGAAGAGTTACTTAATGCAATATCAATAAACTCAGCCGTTGCCTTGGAAAACGCAAAATTGATGCAAGAATTATTGCATGGCGAAAGAGTTTCTTCGCTTGGCAAAATGGCAAACTTTTTAATTCAAGATATAAAAAAACCCGTACTTGTAAGTAAACGTTACGCCGAACATTTGAAAAACAAAGATCTTCCGCCCGATATACATCAAGTTTTGGATATGATGATTGAACAAATTAATCACGTTGCCGATTTGGTTCAAACAACATCCTGTTATGCCGAAGGAACCTCTATGTTGAGAATGGTAAACACAACAGTAAAAGAAGTAATTGAAGATTTTGCTAATAGAATTGAATCTTTTGTTCAATCTAAAGGTGTTAATGTTTCTATTAACTTGGCAGTAGATGCAAAAATAAAAATCGATTTTAAAGAATTTTTCCAATGTTTTAATCATATAATCAAAAATGCTTGCGATGCCATGCCGGAAGGTGGATTGATTGATATTCTTTCCTCAAAAGAAAACGAATTTGCTATAATTTCTATTAAAGATAATGGAATTGGAATTCCTGAAACTGTAATTGGAAAAATATTTGAACCCTTTATGACTTACGGAAAAAAAGAAGGCACTGGATTAGGGTTATCAATTACAAAAAAAATAATTGAAGACCACGGTGGAAAAATAGAAGTTATCAGTGAATTGGGAGAAGGAGCAGAAATAAAAATCTACTTGCCCGAAGTTTCTGTCTTTTAGTCTAATTTATGAAATACGACTTTATTACTATCTTAGGACCCACGGCCGTTGGAAAAACACAATTAGCAGTTCAAATAGCCGATAAATACAACTGTGAAATTATATCTGCCGATTCTCGCCAAGTTTATAAAGGAATGGACATTGGTACCGGTAAAGATTTAGACGACTATTACATAAACGGGAAAAAAATTTTATATTATTTAATTGATGAATTAGAACCCACCGAAGAATTTAATTTATTTTTATTCCAAAAACTTTTTTATAAATATTTTGAAACAATAATATCTAAAAACAAAACACCACTACTTGCCGGTGGTACGGGATTTTATATTAATGCAATTCTGCAAAATTATAATCTCCCTGAAGTTGATTTTAATTCTTTACGAGCAAAAGAATTGTTTAATCTTGAAATTAAAGAGCTTAAAAATATATTACTTAAATTAAATTCAAAACTTCACAATACTACCGACTTATTAATAAAAGAAAGAATAGTAAAAGCAATAATAATAGAAGAACATAAAAAAGCTAAGCTTAATTCAAACCATCCGAAATTAAAGTCTTTTGTAATCGGAATATCCCCCGATAGAAAAGAAATTAAAAATAGAATTAGAATCAGATTAAAAAAAAGATTAAAAAGCGGAATGATTGAAGAAGTTGAATCTCTTTTAAACAATGGTGTTTCGCATGAAAAACTGGAATTTTTCGGATTGGAATATAAATTTGTAAGCAAATATTTAAAAGGCGAATTAAATTATAACGACATGTATCAAAAGTTAGCTTCATCAATTCAACAATTTGCAAAACTATTGTATGGTTCTACAAAAAATGTTATTGA
>CAZCBD010000065.1:0-10400 GCA_964496755.1 uncultured Melioribacteraceae bacterium | reverse complement strand
GGAAAAAGAAGGAATTAAAATTAATTGGATTTCAGAAGCAAATTTTGAACTTGCCGAAAAATTAATAAACGATGAATTTTATGGAAAATAACTTACCCGAAAATGTAAAAAAATACTTAAAAAAATTCTCTTTCAGAAACGTTAATATTTTTCCGAAAACCGATAATAAATACGATCTTATTACGGTTATTCCTGCAATTGATGAATTTGAAAATATTAAAATATTAATTGATTCTTTTGAAAAAAACAAAACTTCTTTTACAAATAAAATTCTAATTTTGTTTGTAATTAACAATTCAGACTCAGCAAATGAAAAAGTAAAAAAGGAAAATTTAAAAACAATTCGGTATTTAAAAGAATTAATTAATCAACAAAAAACAAAGTTTAGGTATTCTTTTATTGATTTATCAAGCACCGGAAATACTTTGCCGGAAAAAATTGCCGGTGTGGGTTTGGCTCGTAAAATAGGAATGGATGCGGCTTTATTATTTTTTGATTATACAAGTTTCGAAAAAAAAATATTACTTTGCTGCGATGCAGACTGCACGGTAGCAACAAATTATTTTGATGAAGTTTATAAAAACTTTAATAATAAAAAACTTACGGCTGCCTACGTAAAATATTTTCATCCCATAAATTTAGAAGATAAAAACTCAGATGCTATTATCAATTATGAAATATTTTTGCGCTACTATGTTTTGGGATTAAAGTATTCACATTCCGCTTTTGCTATTCACACTATTGGTTCTACTATGGCTTGTGATTTTGAACATTATATAAAAATACAGGGAATGAATAAAAGAAAAGCTGCCGAAGACTTTTATTTTATGGAAAAACTCGCAAAAATAACGGAAGTTAAAGAAATAAAAACAACAGAAATATATCCTTCCAACAGAGGTTCTTGGCGAGTTCCTTTTGGTACCGGTCAAAGAGTAAACAGATTTATTTCTAAAGAACGTGATGAGTATTTACTCTATTCCCCGGAATCTTTTGAAATTTTAAAAAAGTGGAACAACTATTTTTTCAATTTAACTGAAGAATCGGAAAAAAAAATAGAATCCGATATAAAAAAAATATCCGCTTCTCTTTTTTTATTTTTAGAAAAAAACAATTTTTTTTCCGACTGGAAAAATATTATTTCGAACTCAAAACAAAATATACAACTAAGAAAACAAAAAAATTTTTGGTTTGATGGTTTTAAAACATTAAAATTAATTCATTATTTGCGAGACACTTCTTTTCCGCAAGTTCCAATGTTCGAAGCGCTTGATGTTTTGTTTTTTAAGTGTGGAATAAAAACCATTGAACGAAAAGAAAAGATACCGGCTTTAGAAATTCAATTTGAATATTTAAAAACTCTACGCGAAAACACCTGATTATTAAAATCTAAACTTAGTTTTTCACTGTCTATTTTAATATATTTGCTAAGAAAAATTTTGAGGAAAAGATGGATTTTATTGACAAATTAGAAGCTATAAGGGAAAAGTTCCAAAAAATTGAGGTTCAATTATCTGACCCTGAAATTGTTTCTAATCAGGAAAAGCTTATAAAACTCAGTAAAGAAAGAAGTGAATTATTAGAAATAGTTGAAACTTTTAATAAATACAAAAAAATAGTTAATGACATTGAAGAAAATAAAGAAATAATAGAAAGCGACGATTCGGAATTAGCCGAAATGGCTGCAGAAGAAACCACAGATTTATTGCAGAAAAAAGAAAAACTTGAAGAAGAAATAAAAATTTTAATGATACCTAAAGATCCTAATGATAATAAAAACGTAATAATGGAAATAAGGCAGGGTACCGGCGGAGATGAAGCCGCAATTTTTGCAAACGATCTTTTTAGAATGTATATAAGATATGCCGAAATTCGTGGTTGGAAAACGGAAATAATAGAATTAAGCGAAGCCACACTAGGAGGAATTAAAGAAGTTGTTTTTTCTGTTTCCGGAAATAATGTTTTCGGAGATTTAAAATTTGAGAGCGGTGTTCACAGAGTGCAACGCGTTCCTGTTACCGAGGCCAGCGGCAGAGTACACACTTCGGCGGCATCTGTTGTTGTTATGCCCGAAGCCGAAGAGGTTGAAGTTGAAATAGATCCTAACGATTTAAGAATAGATGTTTATAGATCAGGCGGGGCGGGCGGACAAAATGTAAACAAAGTTGAAACTGCTATTAGAATCACTCATTTACCTACCGGATTAGTAGTTCAATGTCAAGATGAAAGATCACAACTTAAAAACAAACAAAAGGCAATGAAGGTTCTTCAAACAAGATTGTTTGATTTGGAAGAACAAAAACAAACTAATAAAATAGCCGCTGAAAGAAAATCAATAGTTAAGAGCGGAGATAGAAGCGATAAAATAAGAACTTATAATTATCCGCAAAACCGTGTTACCGACCACAGAATCGGTTTAACTCTTTATAATCTTTCAAACATAATGGAAGGTGATTTATCTGAAATAATTGAAAAATTAAAAATTGCCGATAGAGCAGCTAAGTTAAACGAAAAATAAAAAGGCAACTTTTTAATTAAACAAGTTTTTTAAGTTGCCTTCTTTACTTTTATTCTGCGGATAATTTCATTATTTCAATAATCATGTTTTTAGCTTTAATCATATCTTCCACGTAAATGTGTTCTTCGGTTGAGTGTTCTAATTTTGCTCCTATTCCAACACCCGCCATTTCAATACCATTATTATTATGAATTGAAGCATCAGTAAAACCTGTCATAAAAGCCGTTTTTGCATCTACTCCAACTTTTTTCAATGCTTCTTTTGAAATTCTAACAACTTCCGAATCAGGAGAAATTTTAACCGCCTTACATTTATTGTCTATAAATATTTCCACTTCGGAACCGTTTTTCTTAACTTCCTTTTCAATTATTTCTTTCATTTCATTTGCTAATTTTTCCGCTTTTTGGTGATTTAAACTTCTGCACTCAGCTAAGAAATTTGCATTTTCCGGAACACCGTTTCTAATTATTCCACCTCTAATAACACCAACATTTGCCGTAGTTTCTTCATCAATTCTACCCAAATTTAATTTTGATATTGCAAACGCTGCTGCTTGAATTGCATTTATACCTTTTTCCGGTTCCATGCCTGCATGTGCGCTTTTTCCTTTTATTTTTACATCAATTGCAAAATAAGAAGGACCTCCGATTATAATTGTATCTAAAACATCATTATCTAATAAAAAACCTTTTTTTGATTTTACTTTTGAATAATCAAATTCTTTTACACCCAACAACCCTACTTCCTCTTGTCTTGTAATGGCTACTTCAATTGGCGGATAAATTTTTGCTTCTCTTAAAGCTTGCAAAAGTTCTGCTATTCCTGCTTTGTCATCTGCTCCTAAAATTGTATTTCCTTTTGATTTTATTACACCTTTTTCTAAAATAGGTTCTATTCCTTTTCCCGGTTGAACTGTATCTGCATGACAAGAAAACATAATACTTTCTTTTTTATCGCATCCTTTTTCATTAAACTTTACCAATAAATTTCCATAATTATCAATTGTAGATTTTCCGCCTATATTATCAAACTCATTTTTTAAATATTTTATAAATTCTTGCTCGTTTCCCGATTCACTATCGATACGAACCATTTCCATAAATTGGTTAATCATTTTTTCATTCATATTTTTTCTCTTTTTTTTATTAAAAACTTCGTTTAAAATAATAAAGGCGAATTAAAAACTCGCCTTTATTTAATTTTTATTTTACTTAACTTATTTTAATAGTATCATTTTCTTAACATCTATTTTTTTTCCGTCTATAGAAAAAGAATAATAATAAACTCCACTACTTAAATTTGAACCGTCAAAAGTAATTTTATATTCCCCTACATCAAATCTTTTATTTGCAATGGTTTTTATAAGTTTACCCAAAGAATTGTAAACATTAATTTCAACATTAGATTCTTTTTTAACTGAAAAATTAATAGTAGTATTCGGGTTAAAAGGATTGGGATAATTTTGTTTTAATTTAAATTCACCCGGTAAATTATTTATTTTTTCAATTGAAGAAGCACTTTTATTCCAAGCACATATAGTTGAAAAGTGACTAAATTTTACCGTTGTACTTATAAATCCTACTTCTGCAGAAATTCCTTCCATCGTATATTGTTTGTTTGCATAGTATCCGAAAGAAACACCATTAACACTTGTAACTCCATAGGTTGAAAGCAAAGAAATTAGATTCAAATTATTTATTACTAAATATGGTTCGTGGCCCACAGGCGCTACATAACTAATTGATTGACCGTTTTCTTTAATATCGACTTCTAAAAACATAAACAAGTCGATATTTTTTCCGGAAGGATCCAATAGTTTTCCGGGATTAGAAAAATCAAATGATTTTTGAGTAATATACACATCAATATTACTGCTTACTGAACCAAGCGGAAAATATAAGTTGGACTGAGCAATTCCATCATAAAATTTTTGCCATGCTGATATTTTTGAAGGTAGTGTATAGGATTTAAAAGTTCCAAAACTTCCTTCATTGAAAGTTTGGGTATAATAAGGTATTATTGTTCCCGAACTATCTTCTGCTTGAAAGTGCAAAGTAATAGAATGTTGTGCAAAGGAATATAAAACAAAGCACATTACTACTAATATTTTTTTCATTTTTTTCTCCCGATTTTCCTAATTCTTTATTTTAACCAATTAAAAATTTAAAAACAATTTTTAATTAATAAATTTGAAATTTTTAATAAAATAATTATTTTTAATTCTTCTTCCTCCCTTGTTAAGTCGCAGATCTTAATTTTGGTCTGTATAACAGGATAAACCGAGCTTAAAGCTCGGTTTAATTTTATGTTGACAACTTGTTTATAACCAAACAGTTAATTGTTAATAATTTTAATGTTATTAACATAGTCGGTAAAAACCTTCATTTATTCTTTTTTTATTAACATACAAAGAGATTATAAAACTTTTATTCTAGCTTAAAAAAGAAACAAAAGAAAAGTTATACACATATCCACATACTTATTATTTATTACATATTTTTTAAAAAAGAAAATAAATATAAATAATAAATAGGGTGTTAATAACAATTATAAAACAAATGATTTACTTTACTTTGCCTGCTTTTATCTAATTGAATATAACCCTTAATTTTATTATATTTTTATGTTAAATTGGTTAAAAAAATCGGAGTACAAAAAATGGAATTTAAAGTTAATAGTAAACAATTGGAAAAGTTATTAACCAAAATAATACCCGCAGTTCCAACTCGTACACCAATGCCAATTTTAGAAAATTTTTTAATAAATATAGATGACGGAAAATTAACTATTCATGCTACAGACATGGATATTTCTCTAAAATCATCAATTAATGTGGTAGCCGAAGAAAATATTCAAATTGTTGTAGCTGCTAAATTATTATTTGATATTGTTAGGTCTTTGGGCGATACAACAATTGTTTTTGATATTAATGACAAAGGAAAAATAAATCTTAAAACAGATAAAGGTGAATATTCTTTAAGTTATATTAAAGGTAGTGAATTTCCTGAAATTCCATCTTTTCCGCAAGACGAAGATGAAAATTTAAAGGAAATTATAATTAATGGAGAAGAATTAAAAGAAGCTTTTGATATCAGTGCTTTTGCAATGAGCAAAGAAGAAATGAGGCCCGCAATGATGGGGGTTTTATTGAAATTTAATGATGAAGGATTAAGATTTGTTGCCACAGACGGACATAGATTAGTTAATCTTTTGAAAAAAAATATAAATAGAGATTTTAACGATCAATATATAGTTCCTGAAAGAGCTATTACAGTTCTTCAGAAAATTTTAGATCAAAAAGATGTAAAGATTTTTATAAGCGACAGCCATATTTGTTTTTCATTAACGGATATTGAATTAACAACCCGTTTAATAGGTCAAAAATATCCTGATTATGAAAGTGTTATTCCTTTGGAAAATGAGTATAGATTAAAAGTAAAAACAAAAGAATTACACGGTGCAGTAAAAAGAATGATGCTTTTTTCTCCTGCAAACTCAAAAAGAGTTAAATTTAAAATAGAAGATAATAATCTTGAAATTTCTGCTGAAGATTTAGACCAAGGATCATTCGCAAAAGAAAATGTTAGTTGTGAATATGAAGGAGAAAATTTGGAAATAGGATTTAATTCTTCTTATGTAAATGATATTTTGGCACATTTAAATAATGAAGAGGAAATTGTTTTTAAACTTCATTCATCTACCAAGGCAGTAATAATTAATCCAACCGAAGAAAAAGAAAATTCGGATTTAATGATGTTATTAATGCCGGTAAGACTTAATAATTAGTCTTTTATAAATGAGAATAGAATCATTAGAATTAGAAAATTTCAGATTACACAAAAAAACAAAATTAGAATTTTCTGATAAAATAAACTACATAATTGGCGGTAATGGTCAAGGCAAAACATCAATTCTCGAAGCTATTTATTATCTCTGCACTACTAAAAGTTTTATTAATGTTAAAGACGTTGAATCAATAAATTTTGAAGAAAATTTTTTTCACATAAAAGGAAAGTTTTTTTCTAAAACAAATCATTGTGTGGAAATAGATTTCAGAAAAGAAATAAATAAAAAAAGTGTGTTCATTGACAATAAGCAGATTTACAAAGCAACCGATTTAATAGGAAAATTTCCGGTTGTTATTTTAATTCATAATGACAAAGAAATAACAAAAGGTTCTCCTGCAGAAAGAAGAAAGTTTGTAGACTCCGTTATTTCACAATCAAGTGAAACTTATCTTAAATTTTATTTGGATTATAATAAAGCTTTGAAACAAAGAGCTGTTCTATTAAGAAAATATAAAGAAACAAAAAGTCCTAAAATAATTCAGCAAATAGATTTGTGGGCGGAAACTTTAATAAATATAGGATCTCAAATTATTATTCATAGAATAGATTTTATTAACGAGTTTAATAGCTACGTAAAAAAATCTTTTGAAAAAATTATGGGAGAAGAAGAAATACCGGAAATTGATTATTTATATAAAAATAAAAATGAAATTGTAAATTTTTTAAAAAATGAATTTTATAAAAAAAAAGAAGAAGAATTGGGAAGAGGAAAAAATTTAGTAGGACCTCAAAAAGATGATTTTATTTTTTTCATAAATAAAATTCCCATTAGAAAATATGGTTCACAAGGTCAACACAAAACTTTTCAGATTGCATTAAGATTTGGACAATTTTTTTATTTAAAAGAAAAAACAGGAAGAACACCGATTTTTTTAATGGATGATGTTTTTGGAGACTTGGATGTTTTTAGAGCCGGAAAAATCAGTTCTTACCTGAAAGAAATCGGGCAAGCTTTTATTACAATGACAGATTTTTCGAACTTCAAACTTTTAAAAAATTTTGAAAATGAAAAAATAATTAAAATAAAAAAAGGTGAAGTTATTTTTGATTAGGAAATAAATGATTGAAAGAAAAAAAGAATTTTTTAGTCTGAATGAAATTCTAAATAAAGAAAAGGCTTTCAAAAATTTTAGGAAAGCAATTAAAGAAGCAGAGGTAATTGAAAAGTTTTATTTTATTTTTCCCGATTTAAAAAAAATAGCTGTTCCAAAAAAAATTAAAAATAAAATGCTTTTTTTAAAAGTTGAAAATTCTGTTTGGAGAAATGAACTTAGATTGAAAAGTAATTTAATGAAAAAAAAAATTAATGAATATTTTAATGATATAGTTGTAAATGCAATTAAATTCATAAATTAAAAATTAAGATAAAAAAAGGATTTAATGTGAGCGGAGCAAAATATACTGCAAAAAATATTAATGTATTAAAAGGATTAGAAGCAGTAAGAAAAAGACCTGCAATGTATATAGGTGATGTTGGATCCAGAGGGTTGCATCATCTTGTAAGCGAAGTTGTGGATAACTCGATAGATGAAGCTTTAGCCGGTTTTAACGATAGAGTTGATGTTGTAATTAACAAGGACGGAAGTATTACTGTTTCCGATTGTGGTCGAGGTATTCCTGTTGATTTGCATCCCGAAGAAAACCGTTCTGCACTTGAGGTTGTTATGACGGTTCTTCATGCCGGAGGTAAATTTGATAAAAATTCCTATAAAGTATCCGGTGGTTTACACGGTGTTGGTGTTTCTTGTGTTAATGCTCTTTCCGAGCTTTTAATTGTTGAAGTTAGAAGAGAAGGAAAAATTTATAAACAAGAATACGTGAGAGGAATTCCCAAATATCTGGTTAAGCAGATTGGTGAATATAAAAAAGGAAAATCAGGCACAAAAGTTACTTTTCTTCCGGATTCTGAGATTTTCAAAACAACAAATTTCAAATTTGAAACCTTAGCGGAAAGAATGCGAGAGCTGGCTTATTTAAATAAGAGCTTAACAATTACAATTGCTGATGAAAGAGAAGGCGAAAAGGAAGAATATCACTTTAAAGGCGGATTAAAAGAATTTGTTCAATATATTGACGAAAACAGAACCGTTCTTCATAAACCCATTTATATTGAAGGCGAAAAAGATAACACACCGGTAGAAATAGCTTTTGAATACAACGATAGCTATTCGGAAAATATTTTCAGTTATGTAAATAATATAAATACACATGAAGGCGGAACACATCTTTCCGGCTTTAAAACCGCTTTAACAAGAACTCTTAATAATTATGCAACACGAAATAACATAATTAAAGAGAAAAAAGGAAAAAAAGTAACACTTTCCGGAGATGATTTTAGAGAAGGTTTAACGGCTGTAATTTCAGTAAAAGTAATGGAACCTCAATTCGAAGGCCAAACAAAAACCAAGTTGGGAAACGGAGAAGTTAAATCTATAGTTGAAACAATTGTAAACGAAAAACTTGCTGAATTTCTTGAAGAAAACCCCGGTATCGGAAAAAAAGTAATTGAAAAATGCGTGCGCGCTGCCGAAGCCAGAGAAGCTGCAAGAAAAGCCCGTGAGCTGGTACGAAGAAAAAGTGCGTTGGATTCAATGCATTTGCCCGGAAAATTGGCTGATTGCTCTATAAACGACCCGGAGCACTGCGAAATTTATATTGTTGAGGGAGATTCTGCGGGCGGTTCCGCAAAGCAATGCAGAGACAGACGCTTTCAAGCAATTCTCCCGATTAAAGGAAAAATTCTTAATGTGGAAAAAGCAAAAATAAATAAAGTGCTGGAAAACCAAGAAATTAAAACAATTGTTACCGCAATTGGTGCTGGAATTGGTCCCGAATTTAACGTAGAAAAAGCAAGGTACGGGAAAATTATTATAATGACGGATGCCGATGTTGACGGTAGCCACATTCGTACGTTACTTTTAACATTTTTGTACAGACAAATGAAAGAATTAATTACATCGGGAAAAGTTTACATAGCCCAACCTCCTTTATATAAAATAAAAAAAGGACGCGAAGAAACTTATGCTTACGATGAAAAAGAAAGAGAAGAAATTTTAAAAAGATTCAAAACAAATGGAGCGGAATTAAACGAAGACGGATTACCTAAAGGTGTTAATATTCAACGCTACAAAGGTTTGGGTGAAATGAATCCGGAACAACTTTGGGAAACAACAATGAATCCGGAAACAAGAACCATTTTGCAGGTAAATTTGGAAAGTGCCGCTGCTGCCGATAAAATTTTTGAAACTTTAATGGGTGATGTTGTTGAACCGAGAAGAAATTTTATAGAAAAACATGCGAAATATGCAAATATAGACACCTAATTAATAATAATTACAAATGAAATTGAAAATTAAATAGAAAAATTATGGCTACACTTTTTGAAAAAATTGTTCCGGTTGCTTTAGAAGATGAAATGAAATCATCATACATTGATTATGCAATGTCTGTAATTGTTTCTCGTGCACTACCGGATGTAAGAGACGGATTAAAACCGGTTCACAGAAGAATTTTATATGGAATGAGTGAATTGGGACTTTCATATAATAGACCGTATAAAAAATCAGCTAGAATTGTTGGTGAAGTTTTGGGTAAATACCATCCGCACGGAGATTCGGCAGTTTATGATTCTATGGTTAGAATGGTACAAGATTTTTCGCTACGAGTTCCGCTGGTAGACGGACAAGGAAACTTTGGTTCCGTTGATGGTGATTCTCCGGCTGCTATGCGTTACACCGAAGCCAGATTAGCCAGAATTGCCGATGAAATGCTACGCGATCTTGATAAGAATACGGTTAATTTTTCACCAAACTTTGATGATTCTCTTCAGGAACCAACGGTTTTACCATCTTATTTACCAAATTTACTTGTAAACGGTACAAGTGGAATTGCGGTGGGAATGGCTACAAATATTCCTCCGCATAATATTGGAGAAGTTGTTGATGCTTTGGTTGCTTTAATTGACAATCCTGAAATCGAAATCCCGGAATTAATGAAATATATAATTGCACCGGATTTCCCGACAGGTGGAATTATTT
>CAZCBD010000064.1:6280-13452 GCA_964496755.1 uncultured Melioribacteraceae bacterium | reverse complement strand
TATTTTATAATATAAATCGGAATCTCCTTTGGTTGCCCCCAAAAGTAAAATGAGTGTTAAAATAAAAAACATTTTCTGAGAAAATTTTAAACCTTTCATTTTTCCTACCAATCTTTTATGCAAGTTTATTTATCGGACTTTTCTAATATTAGATTTTTAATTTGGTTATGAATTTCTTCTATTGAGTTTAATCCGTTAATTATAATAAACCTTTCCTCTTTTGATGCAATTTCCAAATAGCCGTTTCTAACTTTTTGATAAAAATCATCTTTGCTTTTTTCAATTCTATCGGGCACAAAATCTTTTTCCAACGATTTTCTTCTTTCAACTTCACATAATGGAATATCTATAAAAAAAGTTATATCCGGTTTGCAATTTTGCAAAACAAAATCATTTAACATCGAAATAAAATCAAGTGATATTCCTCTGCCAAAGCCTTGGTAAGCAGTAAGTGAATCATGAAATCTATCTGAAATAACATAATAATTATTTTCCAAGTGCGGAAGAATAATTTCATTTATTAATTGTATTCTGCTTGCAGAAAACAAAAGTAACTCCGTACCCGAAACCATTTTCGAATTTTTTTTATCTAAAAGTAATTCTCTGATTTTTTCAGATATCTCGGTTCCGCCGGGTTCACGAATTAATTTAACCTTTTCACCGCGGTTATTTAAGAATTTTTCAATTAATTTCACTTGAGTAGATTTACCACTGAAATCTATTCCTTCAAAAGTAATAAACATTCTAACCTTAAATTAATTTCTTTTGATTATGTATTCCAATCTGTCGGGAATTGTTCTAATAAATTTTGAAAATTTCGGAATTTTAATTTCTGGGGCCAAAGTTCCCGTAGAGTCAATTACAGCATCTAAATATTTGATACTTGCATTTATACTATCGTTTGGAAGTTTACTTAAAAAATCAATTCCGCCTCGTAAAACAACTTTGATTTTACTCGGATAAATAATTAAATGTCTATCCATAGGTACCGAAACTGTGTGCACTTTAATGTTCGAAAATATTTTATCAACAATTTGTTGAACATCAAAACTAATTTTTACTTTTTGCTTTTTGTAATTTAAGTTTGGGATTTTTTCAAGTTCAATAATTTGTTCAATATTTTGCTCAATGTTGTTAAATTCAAAATACTGTGTTTTAATATTTTTGATTTTATTAACTAAACTTTTAGGCCCCGAAATTCTTACAGTATCAGGAGTTAATTCAATTTTAGATGAAATCATATAACCGCTTTTGGTTTCAATTTTTACATCCGGAATAATTTTTACGGTTTTTGATGCCACCTTTTCTATTTTAAATTTTACAATTTGCGGAGTAATTTCGTCAACTAAGATTTCGTGTGTAATCCAATTATTCTCTTCAATAAAATCTCCCAGCAAAACCTGATTGTTTTCGTTTGATGTTAAATTCACTTTAAAATCCGGTGTTTTTCCAAGAGCTATTTTAAACAAAGCTAAACCTTTACCCTTCAATTTTAAATCTACAAATTTTGCACCTTCATTTATTACTTGAAATTCCGGATTTTGACTTTCAATTTTAATTTCACTTTTTATACGATAATTGTATTCTTTTGATAAAGTTATGAAACCCCATAAAATTATCGAAAAAAGTGTAATTAGTGATATAGTAATAATCTTGTTTTTCATAATTAAAAAATAATTTAACGAAATTTAATTTAGCTTTTTAAAATAATTTAACAAAACTTCTTTGTTTGCTTTTGAAATTTCCCGTCCTTTAATTGGGAAGTTTTTTGTGGTTCTGGCCAATTTACGTAATTTAACAACCGATAAATTCAACAAATCATTTAACTCTAAGGTTGTGTTTTCATCTATAAAAACTGCAGATAATATTTTGTTTTCGGGATTAAATTTTTCGCTTTGTTCTGTTAATTTATTTTCCGTTTTATCTTTGTTTTCGGATTCTTCAGTATTTAGCTTATAAATTGAATTTAAATTTTCAGTTTCTTTAAATATTTTGCGAGATTCTTCTTTATCTATTCCTAATACAGATGTATTTTGTTCTGTATCGGAAAATAAATTTGTTTGTAATTCTTTTCTTTGATTGGCTTCTATAGATTTTTTTTCTATGATTTTTTTTTCGTTTTTTATTATATCTTTATTTTCATAGTCAAGTAGTATTTCTCCCAAAAAATCAGGCACATCAAAAGCAGGGTTATTTATTAACTCGGAATCAGATAAAGAATCTGAAATAGTATTAATATCGCTTAAAATATTTTTCCCTTCTTCAATTTGTGAAATAGAAGATTCTATAAAAACAATAAATTTGTTCTCTTGCCAAAAAGATAAAGCAATACGTTTCAAATGAATTGATTTAAGTAAAATATCTACAGCTTTTACTGCCGATGAGAACGAATTAAATTCAAATAATACAATCATATTTTTAATTTAATCATATTTTGTTTTTTAAATTTGTTAAGAAATCGCTAATAACCAAATCGGGTTTCGCAATTATTTCGGTTTTAATAATATCCATTTTATTTTCAGTTGCAAAACCAAATGAAGCTTTTAATTCATCAAGTAAACCGGTAAATATTAAAACGGTTAAATTATTAAATTTACGGTCTGAAACTAATTTAATGTTAAAATGTTTCAACATTAAATCTAAGACCTTTAAATTGCCAATTGAGTTTTTAATTTCAACTATTCCAAAAGATTTATTTACTTCAGAAAGATTCATTCACTTCAGGCCTTCCAATTTTTATTAATCTCACTTAATATTAATCTCACTTAATTTCCGAAAGATATTCTTCAAGCAAAACAGCTGCCGAACCTTTATCAATCAAACTTTTATCTCTTCTTTTTTTTCTTGACGGTACGGTTTCAATAATTCTCTGATATGCAATTTTAGAGGTATATCTTTCATCGCGCAATATAATTTTCAGATTAACTTTATTTTTCAATTGCTTTAAGAACTTTTCTACAGGCTTGGTTGCATCGGTTTCCGTGCCATCTTCTTTTAAGGGATATCCTAAAAGGATTAAATCTATTTCGGGAAATTCTTCTAATATAGCTTGGAAATTATCCCAAAAATATTTATTGTTTTCTATTGTCTTTAAAGAATACGCAAACATACAAAGTGGATCGGTAATTGCGAATCCGACTCTTTTTTTTCCGAAATCAATTGATAAAATTCTTTTGCCGATATTATTATTGTCAATATTCATCGTTATAATTTCGAACTGTGAAGCCTATCGATTTGATAAACGCCATGTATTTTTTTTATCCGAGAAATTAGATTTTGCAAATGCATTATGTTTTCAACATAAATTGTAAAGGTCCCTATAAAATTATGTCCTTCCGAATTTACATTAGCAGATTTAATATTAGTCTTTTTATAGCCGGTTATACAGTTAGAAATATCTTGCAAAAGGCCTACTCTATCTTCGCCTTTTACTACAAGTCCGGCAACAAACATACCTCCTTTTAGTTTCGGCCATTCGATAGAAACCAATTTGTGTGCAATTTTATCGGCCATGTTAATAATATTAACACAATCTTTGCGATGTATTTTAATTCCTTCGCCAATTGTAATAAAACCCACCACAGGATCGCCCGGAATAGGGTTGCAGCATTTTGCATAACTATAAGCAAAGCCTTTATGTTCACCGTCAACTAAAATTCCACCGGCATCTTGCCTAGCAATATTAACAAATTTTTCCGCCTCTTCTCCTACATCTTTCTCGGCTTTTTCAACTTTTTCCGGCTCAAATATTTTATCAAGGTTTACTTCGTTTTTTGCAATTGCCAAAAAGAAATCTTTAGAATTTTCAAATTTTTGTTTACGCGCCAACTTGTCCACTTCATCGGGAGAAAAAGAGAGTTTCATTTTTTTGATTATTTTATTCCAAATTGCTTTTCCTTCTTTGGCTTGTTCTTCTTCTTCCCTGTTAATGTACTTCCTGATACTGATTCTAGCTTTATGGGTCTTAACAAATTTTTCCCAGTTGCGGTTGGGATGTTGATTTTTTGAAGTAATAATTTCAACCTGATCACCACTTGAAAGCTTTGTATCCAGAGGCATTATTTTTCCGTTTACTTTTGCTCCGATACAATGAAAACCAACATTACTGTGGATTAGATAAGCAAAATCTACCGGTGTGGAACCCTGGGGTAATCGTAATAAATCTCCTTTCGGGGTAAAAACATAAATTTCGTGTTGATAAAGATTTACTTTAAAACTATCTATTAATTCTTTTGAAGCATCGGAATTATTTACATTTTCAAAAAGTTCTCTAACCCAATTAACCCATTCTTCAAGCTCGGAATCGGTTTTAAATCTATTCTCTTTATACTTCCAATGTGCGGCCACGCCTTTTTCGGCAATTTCGTGCATCATTCTTGTACGTATCTGCACTTCAACCAATTTGCCTTCCGGTCCAATTACGGTATTATGAATTGATTGATAATTATTCAATTTGGGCAACGAAATGTAATCTTTAAATCTTGAAGAAATTGGTTTAAACAATTGATTAACAACACCCAAAACATAGTAACATGAATTTGTATCATCATCTTCCAAAATTATTCGAACAGCAAGCAAATCATAAATTTCATCGAAACTGGAATTTTGTTTCATCATTTTTCTGTAAATACTATAAATATGTTTAGCTCTTCCGGCTATTTCATATTCATAGGGAGAATCATTTAATTTTTCTTTAATCGGTTTTATAAATTTAGCAATGTATGCTTCCCTTTCTTTTCTTTTACTGTTAATTCGCTTGGCAATATCATTGTACGCTTCTTTATGCATATACTTGAAAGCTAAATCCTCAAGTTCCCATTTAACTTTCCCGAGGCCGAAACGGTGAGTAAAGGGAGCATAAATTTCCATTGTTTCCTGAGCAATTCTAACTTGTTTTTCGGGTTTCATAAATTCAAGTGTGCGCATATTATGTAATCTATCGGCAAATTTCACTAACATTACCCTTACATCTTTCACCATAGAGAGAAGCATTTTTCGATAGTTTTCCGCTTTCGAAATTCTATGTCCCTGAAAAACTCCGCCGATTTTTGTTACACCATCAACAATTTTCGCTACTTGCGGCGAAAATTCCTTTTCCAAATATTCCAAACTAATTTCAGTATCTTCAACTACATCGTGCAAAAGTGCGGCAACAATTGAAACATCATCCAACAATATTTCGGTTGCAACAATCATTGCTACAGCATAGGGATGATTAAAATACGGTTCGCCCGAAACACGGATATCATTTTTGTGAGCTTCCATGCTTACAAGAAATGCCTTTGTAACCATTTCTTCATCTACATTGCTTAGATTCTCTCTACATTTGCTAAGTAATTCATTAAGCATTTCTTGATATTTTGGACTTAATTCATTCATTTCTACTATCTATTCCTATTGGCTTCTTTTCAATATTCACAAAAACCTTTATTTTCAGTATGTTTATAAATCTCTATTTTCAAACAATAAAAGTAAACTAATTATAGATTATCTTCAATTAATGAGAACAACTTTAATTTTTTATTTTCACAATTCCAACAAATCTCTGATTACAACAGAAGAAACAATACATCCGAACAATGGCGGCATATACGAAATTGTACCCACGGTAGATTTTTTATTTTCGCTTTCATCAATAATAACAGAGCCTTCTACAATTTCTTCGGGAGAAAAAACTACTTTAACTCCTTTTCTAATTCCTAATCTGTGCAATCTTTTTCTAACAACTCTTGCCAATTTACAACCATATGATTTTTTTATATCAACTACTTTAACTTTTAGCGGATCAAATTTACCCCCTGCACCCATCGAACTTACTATTGGCAAATTATTTTTAATGGAATAATAAATTAAAAAAACTTTTGGTGCTAAAGTATCTATTGCATCCACTACATAATCATATTTTTTTGAAAGCAGACTTATAATTTTGTCATCTTTCAAATATTCATTAACAACATTCAATTTTAAATTAGGATTAATATCCAGTAATTTTTCAGCTACAATTTTTGTTTTTTCCATGCCGATTTTACTATGAACCGCAGGCAATTGTCTGTTAATGTTAGTTACATCAATAACATCACCGTCAACTATTGTAATTTCACCAATGCCTGCTCGGCAGATTTGCTCGGCCGTATATGCTCCTACTCCGCCAAGCCCAACAACAAGTACATGTTTATTTGCAAGCTTTGTGATGTTTTGTTTACCAATTAAAAGTTCTGTTCTTTCAAACCAATTATTCATTAATAATTTCTCCGAAACATTCACTAAAATTATTTTTTATTATTTTACGCAATTCTTCCAAATCAATTTTTAATATTTCAGCTGCTCTTGAATAAACCTTATTTATACTCAGATTTGAATCATCGGTTTCAAAAAATATTTTATTGGTTTCAATCCGAGTAATAGTATCAGCAACTTTGGGACTTTTTAAAACAGCACTACCAAACGAAAGATAGATTTGTTTTTCAATTAATGCCCTAGCCTCTATTATATTTCCTGCAAAACCATGTAGAATCCAATTTGTTTTCGAATACCTTTTCCTAAATTTTAGGATCTCGGAATTTGATTTCACCGAATGAATTATAACAGGTAAATTATGAATTTCAGCAATTTTCAGTTGCTTCTCAAAAACTCCGAATTGTAAATCCGGAGGCACTTTAACTAGTTTGTCTAATCCGATTTCGCCAATAGCAATTATTTTTTTGTTTGGAATTTTATTTTCCAGCAGTTTTATTTGTTTTTCCCAATTTGCCTCGGAAATTTTCCATGGATGCAAGCCAATTGAAAAATATTGTTTTTCTTGTGGCTCTCTCGGCTCATCTTCGGGAAAAAGGTTTTTTATAAAAAAACCTTTGGAATTATTTTTATGTGTGTGTATATCAATCATTTTTTTTATTTCAGATTAAGCTTAATTATTACGAAATTTTAGACTCAGTTTAAATGATTATTTAAAAAAAATTTAATACTAATGAAAACAGTTACCGCAGCAATTATAATAAAGGAAAATAAAATTCTGATTTGCAGAAGAAATAAAAATACAACTCGCGGCGGCCAATGGGAATTTCCCGGTGGAAAATTAAAACCCGATGAAAATATTTTCAGCTGTATTGAACGCGAAATTAAAGAAGAATTAAACGTTGATTCACACGGTAAAAATATTTTTGCGGAAACTT
>CAZCBD010000064.1:0-6270 GCA_964496755.1 uncultured Melioribacteraceae bacterium | reverse complement strand
ATGTTCCGGAATTTAATGTGCAAAATTCGTTAAATTCCGATATCGAAATCAAATTAGTGGCTATTGAAGTTGAACTTGATTGTTTTAGTTTTAAACTATCTGTACATGATAAAGTTGAATGGGTGGAAATTTGTAAATTATTAACTTACGATCTATCGAAAGCAGATATCCCGATTGCAAAAAAAATTAAAGAGTCTTATATAAAATAAGACTCTTTTGAAAAATTAATGTAACCTTGAACCGAATCTGGGATTAACAATGTTTGAAAAAATTGAACCGAAGGTATATCTGAAACCTACTGAAAATGAATATTCAAACTGGGTTGCAATTTCTTTTCTGGTAAGCAAAATTTCTTCTTGAGTTGCACCTTCGGAAGGTAGATTTAATTGATCGTGAATCATCGAAAAACCACCACTAAAATTCAATGACAATCCTTCCGAAACACGAAATCTGAAATTAGAATCAAAGTTTAATCTATTTTTACTGAAATCATGAAAATAGTTTAACCCTTCCAATCTTGTATCAATGCTTCCCCATCTTTGCTTTATTTCCAAATTAACCGATAGTGATTGATATCCTAAGTTTTCGTTTACTTTATCGTAAATTGTTTTTGCATAATATTCAACGTTATTAAAAACAGCTTTATATAAAATCCTGCATTCCGTATGATTATAATCCGAATAAGGATAAATATTATATTCAATTGCCGGAGCCAACTCTAAAGATAATTTTTTATTCTCATATGTCGAGCTAATGGCCGAAGCATAAATTCCGGCAGAAAATTTATTCCCTAAACTTTTTACTATCAAACTTTTAAAGTATTTTGACTTTGAAATACTTGTGTAGGGATCCTTTCCCTCAAATTCATATTTATTAGAGCGATACCGCAGCTTCATTAAAAAACTCATTTTTAAATCATCGGTTATTCTATCGGCAGTAATTCCAGCATTAACATTAATTTTTTTCTTTGATTCTTCACCGTCAAAATTAAAATATGTATCAACACTAAAAACCCAGTAATTCCAATTATCAATTGCCTTTTCGTGGGTTATTTTTTTTACAAATGATATTTTTAGATATTTGGAATACGGAGTTTTAGAAACATATCGAACAAGACCTTTTTTTAACTCGCTAACAAGATTTAACCTCGTTATTTCTTCGGTATCGGAATTCTGTGAAATAAACCTAAGAGTATCATTCACATTGGTGAAATCTTTTTGACCAATAAAATTAATAGTATACTCTCTTCCGCCGGCCGCCACCGATTGCCTTAAAATCATTACATAAACATCGGCTAATTCTTTATCGCGAACATAGTCAACAAATGTAACGTTATCTTTTATAAAATTTGTGTAGCGATGAGAACCATCTAAATATACTTTAATAGCATCAGCAGTTTCATTTGTTTGAGATATCGAATTCTGAGCAAAAAAACTTACATTTAAAGTTAAGCAAAATAGAAATAGGTGTTTTAATACTTTTTTAATAACACATCCCGAAAAAATCATTTGTTCCCCCAATAGTTTCAATTGTTAAATAAGTCTAACTATATATAGATTATTTTGACATTCCTTATTTCAGTCTTTATTTATTTCAGTCTTTATTTATTTTTTGATTTCATAAAAACAAATTTAACCACTCAAATTTATAAAAATGTACAATGAAGAACATTACATTATGATTACATTTAAGTTACATTGCTGTAATCTTTAATATAGATTTGTATTTTAGCAATAAAAAAGAATGGATATTTAAGTTTATGAAAATATTATTAATAGAAGATGAAATAAAAGTATCATCATTTATTAAAAAAGGTTTAATTAAAGAAGAGTTTGAAGTTGATGCTGAGTTGGATGGTAAAGAAGGATTAAAAAAAGCGTTTCGGGATTATGATTTAATAATTTTGGATTTAATGCTACCTCAAATAGACGGCTTTTCTATTTTAACAAAATTAAGAGCGGAGGGAATAAAAACTCCGATTATAATTTTAACCGCTAAAGGAAATATTGAAGATAGAATTGAAGGATTAAACGCAGGAGCAGATGATTATGTTGTAAAACCTTTTGCATTTGGCGAATTGCTGGCAAGAATCAAAGCCTTATTGCGCAGAAATAATAAAAACAAAAACCCTTTTTTGGTTTTTGGCGATTTTAGAATAAATACGGAAAGCCGAGAAGTTTTCAGACAAAACAAAAAAATCGAACTTTCCTTGCGCGAATATTCATTATTGGAATTTTTAGTCTATAACACAAACCGAGCCTTAAGCCGATCTGAAATCGGAGAACATGTTTGGAACTACGATTTTAACACCGGCACTAATTTTATTGATGTTTATATTAACAGATTAAGAAAAAAGATTGATGATAATTACGAAAATAAATTTATCGTAACAATTAGAAGTTTTTGTTACATGTTTAAATACAGTTAGAGCAAAAAAAATAATGACAAATAAATTTATTTACATCATTAAAAAAAACACTTTTGATAAAATCAAATTTAACACAAAGATTTTTAGTATTAGCCGATATAAATTAAAAATTATTTCGTGGTATACAATTTTATTTTCTATAATTCTTTTTTCTCTTTTCACATCAACTTATTTTTTAGTGGGCTTTCGATTAGAAAAATCAATTGATAAAAAATTGGCAACAAAAATTAAAAAAATTGAAAAGTATCTGGCATCGCACTCCGAAACAAGCAGAAGCCGAAAAAGAACCTTGGATAATCTAATAAAAAGTCATCGACATGATTTTGAAGACTTGAGAGAAACAACCGACTTGGCAGATAATAAATTTCTACTATTTGTATTTCGCAATGATAAATTGATATACATTTCTCATAGTTACCGAAAATTAAAAAAGCACATTGAAAAGTATAAAATTAAAGATAAAAAAATAATTACTGCCTCTATCCGATCGGAAAATTTCAGGTTAACTGCATTAAATAAAACAAATTATATTTTTTATTTAGGATATGAAACCGAGATTATTGAATCTGCCCAAGAACAAATTTTAGAAATATTCTTCTTCGTTTTGCCAGTGGGAATAGTTCTATCAATATTATGCGGATTTTTTGTAACACAAAAGTCATTAAACGTTATAAAAGAAATCTCCACCACTGCACAAAATATTTCCTCAACAAATCTGGATAAACGAATTAAAGAACCGAAAGGAAATGATGAAATAAACGATTTAATAAAAATTTTCAACTCAATGATTTCCAGATTAGAAGAATCCTTTAACTCTGTCAAGAATTTTTCTTTTGAAGCTGCTCATGAAATTAGAACCCCCCTTACAATTATCAGAGGCGAACTGGAAGAATTATCCTCTTCCGAAAAATTAAGCGATGCAGAACTATCAAAAATCGATAGCATCCTCGAAGAAATAAATTATTTATCAAGCATTGCGGAAAAATTATTACTTGTACACAATTTAGAACAAGGGGAACCAAAATTTAATTTTATCAAAATAAATTTATCAAATATTCTGGAAAGTATAACCGAAGACGCAAAAGTTCTCTGTATGCCCAAGCATATTGACATTTTGTTCACTATCGAAAAACATTTGTTCATAAAAGGCAATCAAGAATTGATAATCAGATTGCTTTGGAACATCATTGATAATGCGGTAAAATACTCCGAAAAAAATAGTAAAATTAACGTCATTGCAAAACAGAAAAACAAATACGTAATTATAGAAATAATTGATAATGGCATAGGCATACCTAATTCCGAATTAAAGAATATTTTTAAGAGATTCTACCGTGTCGATAAATCGCATTCACGAAATATAGGCGGTAGCGGGTTAGGTCTTGCTATTTGCGAATGGATCATGAAACTTCACAAAGGCGAAATAACCGTAAAAAGCAAACTCAACAGCGGTTCAACTTTTAGCCTTAAATTTCCGCAAGATTAAATTTTTTTAATATTTAGTTTTTTATCTCATAAAATTTAAATAACAAACTTATCTATCAAATTTTCCAAAACTATTTTTTTTAATTTTTTACTTGACAAGTGTTTTTATGTTCACTATTTTTATAGTGAACATTGGAGCACATAATGAATCTAAAAAAAGAAAAGAATAAACTTACCGAAAGACAAAAAGAAATCTTGAATTTTATTTCTGATTTTTGCACGGAAAACGGATACTCCCCTTCTTATCGTGAAATCGGAGCAAATTTTTCTATTGCCTCAACATTCGGAGTAAAACGCCATATTGACGCACTCGTAAAAAAAGGTTTCCTGGAAGTGGGCTCGAATATCAGTCGCTCGCTCACAATCGTAAATCAACAACCCGGAAATAACAATAAAACCAACGAAAAAATTCCCTTGGTGGGACGGGTTGCTGCCGGCTATCCGATTCTTGCCGAAGAAAATATAGAAGATTATTTAACCATTGACCCACAATTGATTATCAAAGCAAATAATTGCTTTGCGTTAAAAGTACGCGGTGATTCGATGATTAACGCCGGAATTTTTGAAGATGATATCGTAATAATTTCACAACAACCCAATGCAAAAAACAATGATATAATTGTTGCACTTCTCGGAGACGAGGCAACCCTTAAAAGATTTATAACAATAAATAATAGAATTTGTTTAATGCCCGAAAATGAAAATTATCCTTTAATTGAAGTTCACAATAGAGCTGATTTTAAAATTCTCGGGAAATTAATTGCTTTAATTAGGAAATATTAAAAAAAATGAGATTAAAATGAAAAGTATAATTTTTTATCAAGCAATTGCAAAAAGATACAAATTAAAGTTTTTATATAATTTATCCGAATTTATAATTGATCCGTATTTAATTGCAAAAAACGAAAAAGGCAAAAAAGTGATTTATGGCCGAATTAATAATTCCAACGAGATTAAGGAATTTGAATACGATAAGATTTTTAATATAAAATTTATTTCAAACAAACATTTTTTACCGATAATTCCAATTCTTCCAATGGTAAATTAATTTTTCATTTAACTTTTTGTTGGAGGGAAAAATGGAAAACAATAATAATCTAACCCGCGTAGATGAATTAATAAAACATTTTTGGAAAAACGGTTATTTAACGGTTAAAAGAAAATACGGAAATTACTTACCGGCACCGGAACAAATCGGCACTTATGAAATTGAAGCAATTGGAAAAAAAATCAATAATTATGCTATTGGCATTACTTTAACAAATGATGATATAAAAGAATCTAATCTAATAAAAAAATTAGAATTCTTAGCCTCACGCCACACAAAATACACTCATAAAAACGTATTGCTTTTTGTTGCCGTTCCTCAAAATTTATTTTCAAAAGTAAAAAAGCTTATCGTTTCAATAGACCCCGCAATTAGAAAAAATATAAGATTAGTTTCTATTCAAGATAAGAAGCATATCAATTAAAAATTAATTGATATTGTTTTGGAACTTACAAGCAAAATCCGAGTATAATCAAACCTGTTAATAACCTTGACATTTTTACATTCGACCTTTATTTTGGGAAGTCTAAATAAAATTAAAAGAGACGGATTTGATTAAAAAGCAAACTGAGTTGAAAGAAAAAATAAAAGCTTCCGATAGAATCCCCAAACATGTTGCAATCATTATGGATGGTAACGGAAGATGGGCAAAATCAAAAGGTTTGCCACGTGTTGCCGGCCACAAAAAAGGGGTTGAAACCGTCAGAAAGATTGTGAAAATCGCTACCGAAATTGGAATTAAATATCTTACTTTATATACTTTTTCAACTGAAAATTGGAAAAGACCCAAAGACGAAGTTTCCACACTAATGAGATTGGTCGTAAAAAGTTTGCAAAACGAAACTAATGAATTACATGCAAACAATGTTAAACTTTCTGCTATTGGGGATTTAGATTCCCTTCCAACGGAAGTGAGGAGAGAACTATTAAACGCTTTGGAGAAAACCTCAACTAATACGGGCTTAGTACTAAACTTAGCACTAAGTTATTCGGGACGATGGGAAATATTGAATGCCGTAAAATCCATTTGCAAAAAAATTGAAAGCAAAGAATTTTCGGAAAGTGATGTAACCGAAAAAAACTTTTCGAAATTCTTATCGACAAAAGATATGCCCGACCCTGATTTACTTATTCGAAGCGGCGGTGAATTTAGAATTAGCAATTTTTTATTGTGGCAAATTGCATATTCTGAAATATTTATCACGAATACCCTGTGGCCTAAGTTTACGGAAAAAAATTTTTTAGAAGCTATTTATGATTTTCAAAATAGAGAAAGACGATTTGGTTTAGTAAGTGAACAAATTTTAAA
>CAZCBD010000063.1:3381-13638 GCA_964496755.1 uncultured Melioribacteraceae bacterium | reverse complement strand
ACTTAAATATTTTAACATCGTTAATATTAGCAGCAACCTCGTACATTCCGTATGTTGGATCTATAATTAAAATGGAATCTTCGCCGGGTAAACAAAATATTCTAATTAGTAAATCAATAATTTCGTCAGAACCAACACCAAAAAATAATTTTTCGAATGGCACTTTTAATTTATTAGCCACCAATGCACGAATATCTTTTTGATTCGGATCAGGATAACGATTTAATTTTTCTCCGCATTTCTCTGCTAAACTCCCGAATGCATTTTCATTTGCATCAAGCAAAGTACCATCTAAATTATTATCTCTTGCAGAGGTATATGGTTTTAGTTTTTTAATATTTGGTCGAATTAGATTTTCAATATTCATTTTCCGATATCCTTATTTTAACTGCTTTTGCATGAGCATCCAGTTTTTCTATTTCGGCAATATTTATTACGGTTTCAGAAATATTCTTCAATCCTTCTTTCGTTAGTTTTTGAAATGTTATTGTTTTCTGAAAGTCTTCGACACGAACACCACTATATGTTTTTGCATAGCCGTAGGTTGGCAGTGAATGATTAGTCCCCGAAGCATAATCACCAACACTTTCAGGTGAATACCGACCTAAAAACACCGAACCTGCATTTTTTATTTTTTTTATCAGATTATTTTCATTTTCAATATTTAGTATTAAATGTTCGGGAGCATATTTATTACTAAATTCTATTGCCTCATCAATATTCTCAACAACCAGATTGAATGAATTATTTAAAGCTTGTGCAGCTATTTTGTTTCTTGGTATTTTTTTTAATTGTTTTTCAATTTGCATTAAAACGTTTTCTACCAGTTTTTCGGAATCCGTCACAAGAATCGCTTGTGAATCAATTCCGTGTTCAGCCTGCGAAAGTAAATCGGCTGCAATAAATTTCGGATTTGCTTTTTTATCGGCTATCACAAGAACCTCGCTAGGGCCTGCCGGCATATCAAACGAACAACCGTCAGGATCAATACCCAAAAGAATTTTTGCTGCGGTAACGTATTGATTTCCGGGGCCAAATACTTTGTCTACTTTTTTCAATTCCTCACAGCCATAGCCGGCTAAAGCAATTCCTTGTGCACCACCGATTTTCAAAATTTCTTTTACACCTACTAACGATGCAGTATAAAGTAGGATCGGGTCAATTCTATTCTTTACCGGAGTAATTAAAACAATTCTCTCACAGCCCGCTATCTTGGCTGGTATGGCTAACATTAATATTGTTGAAGGCAATATCGCTGTTCCTCCGGGAATATATAAGCCTACATTTTCGATTGCCCTTACTTCTCTACTGCATTTTACACCCGGCATTGTTTCAATTTCAAAGGTTGAAGATTTTTGTTGTTTATGAAACCGTTCAATATTCTGCTTTGCAATTATTAACGATTCTTTTAATTTTTCTGAAATTTTCAATTCCGCTTTTTCAATTTCAGATGCAGCCACAAAAATATCTTTGTTTTCAAAAGCATCAAATTTTTTTGCATATTTTTTTGCAGCCTTTATTCCGTTTTTTTTAACATCCTTTAATATTTCTTCAACAACTTGAAATGTTTCCGTAAAATTAATCGCAGGTCTTTTTAATAGACGTTTATATTCTATTTCACTCAAATTCTTTTTAATGTATGTTTTCATATTAAATAATCATATTGTTTATTGGTAAAAGTAGTATTCCCGTTGCACCGGCAAACTGCAACTCCCGTTTAATTTCCCAAAAGGTATCAGTTGGAATAACGGCATGAACAGCAACCATTGTATTATCGGCCAATGGCAAAACCGTTGGGCTACTGAGAGCAGGTAAAATTTCGGTTACTTCGTTTAATTGCTCTTTAGGAATATTCATCATTATATAGTTTGATTTTTTTGCAATTAATGCTGAATCGATTCGTGAATTTAAATCAGCAAGTAATTTAATTTTTCTTTCGTCCCGTATGTTTTTATGGCCTATTAGTACCGCCTGAGATTCAAATATCGGAATGAATTTTTTTAATTTGTTTAACTTTAAAGTATTTCCTGTTGAAACTATATCACAGATGTAATCAGCCATTCCAAGAGAAGGTGCAATTTCTACCGAACCACTAATTTGGATAATTCTTGCCGAAATTCCATTGTCCCATAGAAATTGTTTTAAAATATTTGGATACGAAGTTGCAATTCTTTTCCCTTCCAAATCTCTTGCCTCTTCCAATTCTACATTTTCAGGAATGCCTATCATAAGTTTACATTTCCCAAATCCGAGTTTTTTTCTTATTTTAACAGTTGCTTTTTTTTCTAAAAGTACATTTTCTCCGACAATACCAATATCAGCTACTCCATCTTGCACATATTCGGGAATATCATCATCTCGTACAAAAAGTAGGTCCAAATTAAAATTTCTTGCTGATATTAAAAGTCTTTCAGAGTAATCGTCAATATCCAAACCACAGTTACGCAAAAGCCGCATGGTTTTTTCAGTTAACCTGCCTTTTTTTTGAACTGCTAATTTTAAGTTACCATTTGCCATTTCCATTTTCCTTTTGTTTAAAACAAAAAAACCCCGACAGGCACGTCGGGGTTTATAATTAAATTCAATTTATTTAAAACTTACCGTGCCCACTCCTGATGAGTTAAATGATGATGGGCGGTATGTAAGTTTAATTTTTTCATAATGTTTCTATTAACAAAAACAAAAGTAAATTATTGAACTATTATTGTCAACACATTTTTTTTAATTTTCAATTTTATTTAGGTGAATATCCATCTGCGGATACGGAATCGAAATTCCCTGCTCGTCAAAAGTTAATTTTATTTTTTCGGTTAAATAAAATTTTACGTCCCAGTAATCGGAAGTTTTTACCCACGGACGCACATAAAAATTCACACTACTATCGCCTAATTCACCAACAACAATTTGGGGTTTCGGTTCTTTCAAAACCCTATCTTCTGCGTTGATTATTTGAGTTAAAATATCTTTAACTTTTTTAATATCATCATTATAACCAACACCAATCACTAAATCAATCCGCCGTCTTTTTTCAGTAGTATAATTTGTAATACTCCCGCCGTAGATAACACCATTGGGTACTATAATTATTTTATTGTCGGGTGTTTTAAAAGTCGTATTAAAGATTGAAATTTCTTCTACGCTACCGGAAATACCACCTGCTTCAACATAATCTCCAACCTTAAAAGTTTTAAAAATAACAAGTAAAATACCGGCTGCAAAATTTTGTAAAGATCCCTGAAGAGCTAAGCCAACAGCCAAACCGGCTGCACCTAAGATTGCAACCAAGGATGTTGTTTCTACTCCGATTTTATCGAGTGCGGCAATAATCACAAAAACCAATACCAGCATTCGCACTAAAGAGGAAACAAAATTAATTAAAGTTGTATCCAGTTTTGCTTTTGTTAATAACTTTGTTATTAATCGCAAAATCATCTTCGAAACTAAGTTACCAAGATAAAGAATTACTAATGCCGAAATAATTTTAATTCCCCAAGGAATTAAATAGACATCTAATATTTCATTAAAATTTAAAGATTCAAACATTCTACGTCCTTTTTTTATAAAACAAAAAAATCCTTTGAATAAGATAAATCAAATTTTGATTAAAAAATAGACTTACCCGTTTTCGTAGTAAATAACTCTAAAAATTTAATTCCCATTAATGAATTACCAAATTTGTTTAATTCGGGCGACCAAATGCAAATTGATAATTCCCCGGGAATAATAGCCACAATTCCACCACCAACACCACTTTTGGCGGGAAGTCCTACTCGAAAAGCAAAATCGCCCGATTCATCGTAAAGTCCGCAAGTAAGCATTAAAGCATTCATTCTTTTGGTCTGACTTACTGACAATATCTTTTCGCCGGTTGCAGGAATTACTCCGTGATTAGCCAAAAACAAAAATGAGTCGGCTAATTCCTGAGCACTCATTGACAACGAACATTGCAAAAAATATGTTTCTAAAACTTCCTCTACATTGTTTTCAATGTTCCCAAAACTTTTCATAAAATTTGCAAGTGCAAAATTTCTATATCCGTTTTCCTTTTCAGATTTGGCAA
The DNA here is from genome assembly GCA_964496755.1 of uncultured Melioribacteraceae bacterium. GTDB lineage: Bacteria > Bacteroidota > Ignavibacteria > Ignavibacteriales > Melioribacteraceae > CAZCBD01. The sequence goes on along the minus strand of CAZCBD010000063.1, from coordinate 9,578 downwards.
CCTCATAATCAAAATTCACATTATCCGAGTTTGAAATTTTTTTAACGAAATTTAATATTTCTTTATTTGGTTCGGTAGTGATTGAATAAATACTATCGGTTAAAACTAATGCCCCTGCATTAATAAAAGGATTGCGCGGTATTCCATTTTCATATTCAAGTTGCACTAATGAATTAAAAGGATTGCCGGAAGGTTCCTTTCCCACTCTTTTCCAAATTCTTTCCCCTAAGTTTCCAAAAGCAATTGCAAGTGTAAAAACCTTTGATATACTTTGAATCGAAAATTTTTCTTCAACATCACCAAACAAATAATTTTCACCATTGACGGTAGAAATGGCAACAGCAAATTTATTAGGATTAACTTGTGCCAATGCAGGAATATAGTTTGCAACTTTTCCTATACCGGAAAGATGCTTTATTTCATTGTAAATTTCTTTAATCAGCTTTTTATAATTTTCTATGTTAACCATAATGGCTTCCCGGATAAAGTAAATTTAGAGCAAAGATAAATACCTTAACAAAAACCAAATCAAATAAATTCCATGCTAAAATTATTCCGAATAAACCGGCACCCGGTCTTGCTAAAACAATCTGTATTTTTCTTGCAACATCTTCTTTTAAAAAAATTGTAATTATTCCACTTCCGTCTAAAGGTGGAATAGGAAATAAATTGAAAATAAAAAGTATAAGATTTAATGAAAAAGCAATGCTAAGAAATTTTGCTAAAGTTATGTAAATTCCTGTTTCTGCCGAAACAATTCTAATAAAGTTTACCGATTCCGGTTTTGCAAAAACATCCAAATAAATTCCAAGATGAATTAAAGCTGCAGAAAATAAAACTATCAAAAGATTTGCCGCCGGCCCGGCTGCCGACATCAAACCCGCTTTCTTTGGATATTTTTGAGCCCAAAGAAAATCATAAGGGGTACTGGCCCAACCAAACATCCACCCTCCCAAAATAAAGCTTAGTATAGGAGCAACAATCATCCCTACAGGTTCTCTCTTTATATGTGGTATAGGGCTCAAGGATGCTTGTCCGCTTTTAAATGCAGTTTTATCGCCAAGAAAGTAAGAAGCAAAAGCATGAAAACCTTCGTGCAAGGTAGTAGAAAATAAAAACACCAAAAACCATATAATTCCGTTTTGTACCATAACTTCCAAAATTTTAATTGGAAATTTAAGAAAATTAATTACTAATTTTGTTTCATAAATAAATTAAAGGGAGTTATGATGGAAAAAAAATCTTTATTTTCAAAAATAATTATTTTCTTTACAATCTTATTGATGCTTATTAATGTGGGAATTTCGCAAACAAAATCACGAAATGAAATTCCTGAAAAATATAAATGGGACTTAACACCTATTTATAAGAGTACAAAAGAATGGAAAGCAGACAAAGTTAAATTGGAAAAAGCTTTAACTAAATTAGCTTCATTTAAAGGTCATCTTTCCGATAATTCGGATATTTTATTTCAAGCTCTAACTACTTTTTCCGATGCATTAAAAAAATTCTATCTCGTTTCGGATTATGCTTCCCGATTACGTGACCAAGATTTAAATATTAGCAAAAATCAGAAATTAGCTTTAGAGGCGGATGTGTTGGGCACAAAATTTTCGGAAGCTTCTTCTTTTTTAACCCCCGAGATATTGGAAATACCTTCTCGAACAATAAAAAAATTCTTTTCCGAAAAACCGGAATTATCAACTTTTAAAATGTTTGTTGAAAATATCCAACGATTGAAAGCACATACACTTTCAAAAAAAGAAGAAGCATTATTAGCAATGGCCGGAATGCTATCGGGTTCACAAGAAAATGTTTACAGTATTTTTGATAATGCTGAAAAACCCAACGCAAAAGTAAAATTAGAAAACGGTACTGAAATTGAATTGGATGCCTCTACTTATGTGAGATATCGCTCTACACAAAATAGAAAAGACAGAAAAAAAATATTCAAGGCTCTTTTTGAAAATTATGGTAAATTCATAAATACCCTGGGTGCTAATTTTGTAGGCAAATTAAAAACCGATTGGTTTTTTGCAAAAGCCAGAAAATATAGTTCAGCCTTAGAATCTTCTTTGAATGCTAACAATATTCCTGTATCTGTTTACACAAATCTTTTGGATCAAATTCACAAAAACTTACCAACATTACATAGAGCTTTGAAAATCAAGAAAAAATTGCTGGGAATTAATCAGTTACATTATTACGATTTATACACTCCCATTGTTAAAAAAGTTGACATGAAATTTTCTATTGAAGAGGGACAAAAAATATTAACCACAGTTTTAAAACCACTCGGGAAAGAATATATAAAAACCGTGCAACGAGCATTTGATGAAAGATGGATTGATTATTTACCGAATGTTGGAAAACGCAGTGGTGCTTATTCATCCGGTGCAGCATATGATTACCATCCCTACATTTTGTTAAATTGGACAGGCGATTATGAATCCGTTTCAACTCTTGCTCATGAAATGGGTCATACTATGCACAGTTATTTTTCAAATAAAACGCAACCCTTTATTAATTCCGACTATGCAACATTTGTTGCGGAAATTGCATCAACAACAAATGAAAATATTCTAAATCATTATATGGTTCAGCATGCTAAGAATGACGAAGAAAAAATGTATTTGCTCGGGTCATATTTAGAAATGATTAGAACAACAATTTTTCGCCAAGCATCTTTTGCTGAATTTGAATTGGAAGTGCACTCCAGAATTGAAAAGGGTGAACCAATGACTGGCGAAACAATAAGTCAAATTTATTACGATATAGTAAAAAAATATTACGGCCACGATAAAGGAGTTTGCATCGTTGACCCGCATATAGCAAATGAATGGGCATATATTCCTCATTTCCTCGGTTATAATTATTACGTTTATCAGTATTCAACCTCTTTGATTTATGCTACTGCATTTGCTGAAAAAATTATCAAAGAAGGAAAACCCGCAGTAGATAAATATTTTGAAATATTAAAAGGTGGTGCATCAGATTATCCAATAAATCTAATAAAAAAAGCAGGCATTGATCCATTATCTTCCGAAGCATTTGATTTAACTATGGCAAAAATGAATCGTGTTATGGATATGATTGAAGAAATTATTAATAAAAAATAAATTACCCGGAGCCGATTTTTTCGGCTCCTTAAATATTTTTGTTTGAACTTGAATTAAATGAAAATGTGTTTATATCTTCTCTTTCTGTCCACCCCCTGTTTTTCCAAAATTTATTTCCTATTTTATTTTTTTTCAACACAAATAAATGAGTTTTTGAAATTCCAATATTTTTAAGTTCATTTATTGAAGCTTGAAGCAATTTTCCCCCAATCCCCTTCTGTCTATATTCAGGCTTTACCAAAACATGTTGTAAATATTCTCTTCTTCCATCATACCCGGCCATTGAACAACCAATAATCTTACTTTTAAGTACTGCAACAAAACTTAACCACGGGTTACTAGTTAGATATTTTTTTGTGTTTTCATAAGAATCCGCTTCTCTTACTGTTATCCCGTCTGTTGTTTTAAAAAGTTCTATTAGTTGATTATAATCCTCAATCAGCATTTCTCGAATAATTATTTCGTCGTGTTCTTTTATCATTTTATTTTAAATTGTTTTATTGAAACATTTATTAATTTGTATTCGTATAATACTTTTCAACAATAATAGTGGGTTTTATGAAAAAAATAATCATATTAATTTTATTTAGTTGTTTAGCATTTTCGCAAAAATATGAAATTTCGGGAAAGTTAATAGACAAATCAACAAACACCCCTATTCAATTTGCTTCAATTTTGATAAAAGGAACAACTAAAGGAACTGTTAGTAATTTAGATGGTTGTTTCAAGTTTAAACTAAAAAAGGGTGTTTATACATTTATTATCTCGCACTTAAGTTATGAACCCGATTCAATTAAAGTAAATATTGTTTCTAACCAAACAATTACTTTAAGCTTAAAATTAAAGGACCTTTATCTTTCCGAAATTGTAGTTTCTGCAGAAGAAGATCCGGCATATTCAATTATTCGCGAAGCAATTAAAAGAAAAGAAATAAATCGAAAAGGATTAAAAAGCTATAAATATGAAGCATACACCCGAAATGTAATGTCTTCTAAAGACACTATTATTTCCGTTGAAGAAAATATTAGTGAAGGCTTTTTTGAAAGCCCAGATTGGTTCAAAGAAAAATTAATATATTCCGCAGTTACAGAAAACAGAAAAAAAACCGGCAGAGGGAATGTGGAATTTACAAATAGATTTTTTATTGATTTCTCTGCCGATTCTTTAATGTTACTTTTAAATAAGGTTTATTTACCTCTTTACAAAAACAGTTTTGATTACTATGATTTTAAATTAGTAGGTACTTACGGAAAAGATGCAAACCTAATTTATAAAATACAGGTAATCCCTAAATCGGAAATCCAACCTTTATTAAAGGGCTTTATTAACATAGAAGGAAATAACTATAATTTGGTTGGCGTTAATCTTAAAGCAAACAAAGGTGTACGCTTTGTTTTTATTAATGATATAAAAATAGACTTTGAACAAACTTTAAGTAAATATTCCAACTATTGGTTACCGAATTTCATAAAATCATCCGGTAGTTTCAAAATGAATTTAGCCGAATTATTAAAATTTGATAAAATATCATTTAAACGTTTAACTGCTGTTAATCAATACACAATAAATGTTGAGATACCGGATTCAATTAAGAATCCCCCACCAATAGAAGAAAAAAAGAATAAAAAGGAATCTTATATTGAATTAAATCAGATAGAAATTTCCAGACTTAGAAAAATTCCACTTTCCAATAGTGAAAAGATTGCATATAAGTCATTAGATAGCACAAAAACATTAGACAAATTAATCAAGCCCAAAGGAGCGCTTGCCTCATTGGTGAAAATAAATAACAACGTAGAGAACCAAAAAAAATCGAATTCTTTTCTTTCCAATGCATTCCGGTATCTTGACTTTGATAACACTAAAATTTCCGGAATAATGGCGGGTATTAAATACAATAAAGATTTATTTAACAAAAAATTTAATTTGGATTTTTCAATTAAATATGCTTTCGGTAATAAAAAAATATACGGTAACACTTTATTAACATTTAATTCAGACTTAAAACTTTTTAATAAATTAAGGTTGAAATATTTTAATGATATTTTCATTTGGAATAGTTTTGATCCGTCGGGAAGCCTAATTAGATCCATAAATTCAACCTTGGGATTTAATGATCAATTTAATTATACATGGCAAAAAGGCTTCTCCTTTCAATTGAAAAAGGAAAACAAGAATTATAATTATTCCATTGCCTTTACTTCAAGAAAATATAATAACTTACCTTTAATAAGCCAGCAAAGTATATTTACACCAAAATCTTATCGAAGAATAAATCCTAATGTTGCAAACGGTACAGATAATTACTTGTCCGCCAAAATTCTCATTGGAAAAAATCCTTTCGAATTTCAATTACGCCCAGAAAACGGTTTAATCATAAACTTTGATTATTCCGATAAGACTTTTAATAGTGATTTTAATTATAAAAGACTTGAAATATTCGGGCAATATAGAATGCCAACATTTTATAAGGAATTATTTATTGCACCCTATTTATTGATTAGTATGCATACCGGAATAATTAGTGGAAACTATGGTTTGCAACACAATTTTTCTCCCCTGTTTTCATACGGAAGCTATGCACCTAACAGCACATTAAAAGGGCTATCGGATTACAGGTTCAGAGGCAATAAGTTGCTAACATTTCAAATTGAACATAATTGGCGTTCGATAATTTTTCAGGGATTGGGAATTGACTTTCTGAGTGATCGTTTCATTGAAATATTAACAGGATTTACGATCAACAAAACTTGGAGTGATTCTCTTACTCCTTCTTTTTATAAGCAAAACAAAATGTACTGGGAAGCAAATCTTGGTATTTCAAGAATTCTCGGATTATTAAGATTTGATGTAATTTACAATTCATTTAAAGAATTCAATTATAAAATATCATCAGCCATTTTCTTTTAAGATTAAATAAAAAAGCCTCGATATATTCGAGGCTTAATATTTTAAGTTAAAATTATTCTGATTACTATTTATAATAGGCAGCTTTTTGCATTTCTTTTAAAGATGTAATAGGATTGTTAGGATGTAAATATTTCGATAAAAACTTCCAGATTTTTAACCTTATAGTTC
>CAZCBD010000063.1:0-3371 GCA_964496755.1 uncultured Melioribacteraceae bacterium | reverse complement strand
ATAGTTCTGCCTATTTTTGTATCGATTCTATCAAATGAATGTCCTCCGGGAATATTTTCGAAAATTTTGTATTCGAATTTTTTCCCGTCTGCCTTCAAACTTTTAATCAAATGTTGAACTTCTAAAACATTTACATCGTCATCAATAGTATTAGTGTGAATTAGTAACGGAGTATTTTGAAATTTATGAGTATTCCAAGCCGGAGAACGTCTTTTGTATTCTTCAACATCTTCACGAGCAGTTTTACCAATATGATAATCTGCAGAATATAATTTTCTATAACCATCGGTTGCATAACCCATTCTTGCAATTAAATCACTAACCGGAACACCGGCAAAGGCAACTTTAAAATCATCGGGATGATTAAAAATGTTCATTAATGTAATTAAGCCGCCATGACTCCAGCCAATCATACCAACACGATCTGCATCAACAATATCATAATTTTCAATCATATGATTTTTAGCTGCATAAACATCTTCAATTTCCAAGCCACCGTAATCAATTTTCATATAATGACCTTTACCATAACCGGTACTTCCTCTGTATTCCGGTGCAACTACAACATAACCCTGATACATCAATTCTTTTATTATGTGCACATAATAAGTTGATAAATCACCATGAACTCCTCCATGCGGAAATACTATTAAAGGATACTTTTTGTTTTGATCAAAATTTTTAGGAATAAAAACGTAAGTCCAGAATTTTGTTGGATTGTTTCTACCCATTGCAGTTTTATTTTTGTAATTTTTTACTGACGGCGGACCACAAATGTAGATTTTATCGACAAAGGCAGCATCTTTCAGTCTCAAATACCAAATAGCATCATCATTTTGTTTTTCCAAAACATCTAATCTGTGCCGTAGATTTTCATTGTACTTTTGCAGTTGATTAATTTTTTTTTCTAATTTTTCATTTGTTGTTTGAGCAAAATTTGATGTAACAAACACTAAAAATAATCCGATTAAAATTATTTTGCATAACTTACTCATAAGTCTCCCCTTTTTATAAGTACTAAAACAATTAAATTTGTGAATACATAATAAAAAAAAGCAGTAATCACATATCCAATTTGGTATAAAAATTCCACATTATCAATGACTTTGTTTAATTATTTCAATTTTTAATTCATCTTCAACTACTTTATTGTCTTGAACCCTAACAAAATATGCTTTATCTTTTTCACTCAATGATATAGCCTTAAAGTATTTTCCGTTTTTAAAAACAACACCCGCTTTATTATCAATTGCATATCCGGATATAAATTCCCCGTTAGCAATCATTTTTTGATATAGCGGTCTCCTAAATTTCTCGCTGGAATAATGCGGAGAGTGGCTATAATTTAAAAACCCAAGTCCTTTTACAGTTGTTAATTTCTTGGGGCGAGAATCTGTAGTTCCTTCAACAAACCAACAAAGCGAACCTGCACTTCCACCGGCCAAAACAATTCCATTATCATAAGCCTTTGCTAAAACGGTATCAATTCCTTGTGCCTTCCAAATAGCCATCATATTTAACGTATTCCCTCCGCCAACAACAATTGCATCAACACTTAACAATTGTTCTTCGAATGAAAGTTTTTCGTAATACGAACTAATCCAAACACGAACAACAGAAGGTATTACATTTAGCTCGCTACATGCATCGTACCATCTAATTATTCCGTAAGGTGAATCTGCACTTGCAGTTGGAAGAAAACAAATTTTCGGTTTTTCTTTTCCGGTAAGTTTTGCCACATAATTTATAAATGTCGGGTTAAAACCACCACCATAGGCAAATATTATTTTATCCTTTTTAGAATTATTTTGAGCATAAATAGTTGAAGCTAAAAATATAACTACGATAAAGAAAATTAAATTCCTTTTCATTATTCCCCCAATATTAATTTAGAATTATGTTTTTTTAATCATTAATAAGTTAATTATTTTTTTTCACTTATACTTTTTTCTTCATTTTTTTTATTAATGTGCTATTTTTGAAGTTTAATTTTTAATACAGAAAGCAAAAGAGCTATAAAAATGAATAGTAAAAAAGAAATCATACTATTAAATATTTCCGGTAAAGACAGAGCCGGCGTAACCTCTTCTTTAACTAGCATACTCGCAGAAAACAATGTCAATATATTAGACGTTGGCCAAGCCGTAATCCATAATGATTTAGGATTAGGAATATTGTTTGAAGTTCCGGAAGAATCAAACTCCGCCCCAATTTTAAAAGACCTTTTATTCAAATCATATGAGTTGGGAGTAAAAGTAAAATTCACACCGATAGAAGAATCTCGGTACAACAAATGGGTTAATGAAGAAGGTAAAGAACGAAACATTGTCACTTTAATGACAAAAAAATTAACGGCGGAACATTTATCTAAAATTACTTCAATTATTGCAAATCAAAATTTAAATATAGATTACATTACTCGTTTATCGGGTCGTGTAAGATTAAATTCTAAAAATCAATCTTCAATAAAACCTTCTGTGGTTGAAATTTCTGTTAGAGGAGTACCGAAAAACAGAGCCGAAATGAAAAAGGATTTTATTGATGTTGCTGAAAAAGACGGCTTGGATATTGCTTTCCAAAAAGACAATATTTACAGGCGCAGCAGAAGACTAATTTGTTTTGATATGGATTCAACTTTAATTCAGACAGAAGTAATTGACGAATTAGCACATCGTGCCGGGGTTGGTAATAAGGTTAGCGAAATTACTGAAAAAGCAATGCGCGGTGAAATTGATTTTTCAGAAAGTTTTAAACAAAGAGTTGCATTATTGAAAGGATTGGATGAAAAAGTTATGAAAGAAATTGCCGATAATTTACCTATTACAGAAGGTGCCGAAAGACTTTTTCAGACTTTAAAACAATATGGTTACAAAACCGCAATTCTTTCCGGTGGGTTCACTTACTTTGCAAATCATTTGAAAAACCAATTAAATGTAGATTACGTTTTTGCAAATGACTTGGAAATTAAAAATGGAAAATTAACAGGCAAGCATCTGGGAGATATTGTTGACGGAAATAAAAAAGCTGAATTTGTAAAATTATTGGCATTCAAAGAAGATATTCATTTGGAACAAGTAATTGCGGTAGGCGACGGTTCAAATGATTTACCGATGCTAAAAATGGCCGGGCTGGGAATTGCTTTTCACGCAAAACCAAAAGTTAAAGAATCAGCAAAAAATGCAATTTCGAATATTGGACTCGATGCAATTCTATATTTACTTGGTTTTAGAGACAGAGAAATTGATGAAGATGCATAATTGATAAGAATAATTATGAATTAAAAAAAAATTTAAGCCTCTGTATATTAAATTTATCAGAGGTTTTTTTTAATTAGGAAATATTAAAATCGGTTTTGTTTTTTTTAATTAAAA
>CAZCBD010000062.1:0-13696 GCA_964496755.1 uncultured Melioribacteraceae bacterium | reverse complement strand
AAATGTAAAATACTCGTATTTAAGACCGGTAACCAAAGCTATTTTGTTTTTCTGCACATAATTGGAAATTCCGATAAAAGTAAAATAAGGATTATCGGTTTTCATATTTTTTAGTGTAAATGGAATTAATTCCGGTTTAAATTCAGCAAAGGCTGAAAATGCTTGGTTAAATTTAAATGAAACACGGGCATACGGTGCTATAAAATCATTAGAAGAATAATGACTATAGGATGCTCCTCCCTGTAATAAAATCGCTTTTCCATACATTAAAGAAGCCACGGAAGATATTGTGTAAAAACCAAGTTCACTTCCAATTGTTGTTGCACCTGCAGATTGATTTAGAATATTTAATTTTGATTTAAGTTTAAACTTTTCAAAATCAAAACGGACATATGCAATCAACTTTAATATCTTCTCATTTATTCCGAGATTCTCAAAATTAAAAGAATTTAAACTTGCTTTGACACCAAAATTTAGATAATGTGAAAAAGAATTGTCAAACTCAGCATTAATATTCAGGCTTTTTGTTCTGCGCTCCAGAGTCGGGGTTGGTGAAGGAAAAAAAGAATAATTATCTCTAATAAATTCAGCGTTAAATTTAATTTGTGACCCCGGTAAAAATTTAGACGCACTACTAATAAAAAATTCAGTGCTTACCTTTGCTCCCGAAACATTATATCCTGCATTGGCAACAAATTCTCTTTCTTTTAGGCCCCATACATTTGTATAAAACAATATATGTCTGCTACTGCTACTATATGAAAAATTGCCTCTGGGCATTGTATTTAATCCGGCTCCAATTTTTAATTCGCCATTAAAGGGACGATTTACTTTTAAGACATTTGTATCGGGGCGAACAACTTTTGATAATATTTTTACATCAAATTTGTAGTTGGAATTTGTTGGAGAAAAAAATCTGTTGCTAAGCAAAGAAATTAACTCCGGTTTTCTTTTTTTTAGAATTGGAATATTTACAACACGTTTACCGGTAATAACAAATTTAGGCAAATCAATACCTTGGGATTGCTTTGTTTGCTGTGCATAAGAAATAATAAAACAAATCAACAGAAACAATATATTTTTTATTACTCGTAACATCATAACCTTTTTAATTTTTTAATAGCTTCTTTTCCAAAATCATCTTTAGAATGTTTTTGTTTAACTGCTCTAAACATTTCGCGAGCCTTTTTCCATTCTTTTAATTTAATGTATGCATCACCCAAGCGCAGTAACGAACGCGTATACCATTCATCATAACCTGAAAATATGGAGCGTACTCTTACAAACGCTGTTATGGCTTGTTCAATTTTATTTTGCTCAAAATAATTTTCCCCTAAATAATACTGAGCCTTAGCTCCTGTTTCATCCAACCTTTTTGAACAAATTTCTTGGAATAATTTTTCCGAAAGCTCATACTTTTTCTTAACCATTTCAATTATTCCCAATTCCACTCTAGCCTTATCTGCAAACAAAGTACCGTAATAGTTATTGTTTATAAAACCTAATAAATTATATGCCCCTGCAACATCACCTTTTGCCGAAAGAAGCATAGCCTTATTGAAATATAGTTCTGCTTTATTTTTTTCCTCAACTTTTTCCAATCCCTTATCGTAAACGAAAATTGCAGAATCCAAATTATTTTTGTCTTCAAAAATCTTGGCTTCATCAATTATTGCACTTAAACCTACCTCGCTTTTTGCAAAATTCTCAATTACATGATCAAAATAATAAATTGCATTTTTATATTGCTTTAAATACAAAGCGGATTTTGCCGCTCGATAATTTGCTTCGGCAAGTAATTTACTGTTCGGATATCTTTGAATAAAGATCTTATAATTATTTAATGATTTTTGATATTCACCATTGCTAAATTGGATATCCGGTTTTTTTAAATAAATCTTATCGGCTTGTTTCAATTCAGTATTGGAACTGACCAAACTATCAATAAAAGTAACCGCTTCGGAAGGTTTATCAATTGCAATATAACAATATTGCAATCCGTTTACAGCGTCAAAAACATATTCGGTATTCGGATAATCACGAATCAGATTTTTGTAATTTTTTATTGCTTCTTCATATTTACCCAAATTATAATATGCGTCTCCAATGTGATAATAAGTTGAAGGCACAAAATTAGAGTACGGATATTTTTCCTTTAATCTTAAATATTCAGATATTGAAGTTTCATAATCTCCCATTTGAAAATAAATCCACGATACGTAATACTGAGATAAATCGGCATATTTTGATTTTGGAAACTTCAATTGAAAATTATAAAACGCCTCAACTGCTTCCTGACTTTCTCCATTTAAGAATAATACTTGTGCATACCTATAGTAATTATACTGATTATTTTTAGCATTTTTAGAATACCTAAAAACATTCTCAAAAGTTTTTATACTTTTTTCGTAATCTTTTATTCCAAAGTAACAATCGGCCAACCTAAGTTGAGCATCTACTCTCAGTTTATCGTTAGGATAATTCTTAATATATTCTTCGAAATAATACATTGCATTCGGGAAATCTTTAAGATTAAAATATGAATATGCCTTAGCATAAGTTGTTTCTTTGGTAATATGTGAATTTTTAAAACTAATTTGATTGTAATAGTTCAGTGCTTTTGCATATTTCCCCTGCGCAAAAAAGGATTCACCCAAATAAAAACAAACTTTATCCCTTTCGTAACGCGAGTCTAAATCTTTTAATTTGATTAAATAATTTATCGACTTTGAATAATTATTCAAGTAGTAGTAAGTTACTCCCAAACCAATATAAACTTCTTTGATAATATCTTTTTTAGTATTTATTTCACCTATGGCTTTTTTAAAATATTCAAGTGCGGTTGAATATTTCTTTTTCTCTAAATTAATTTCACCCAATAAAGTCAATGCTTTTGCATTTGTTTCGGAATCCAACTCGCCTATAACTTTTTCAAGTGAAGTTTCGCATTTAGTTAACTCATCTTTTTTGTAATATATCATTGCAATATTTAGATTCGCTTTAGGAACTAATTTGTGCCGAGAATATTTTTTTATAAATTGCTTATAAATCTTTAATGCCTGCTCATAATCGTTATTCATTCTTTTCGATTCTGCACTCCAATATAAAGATTCGGCTGCCAAACTATCCTCGGCAACCAAAGCTAAACTACTAAAAATATTATAAGCAGCATTAAATTTTTTCGAATAAAAATTAACCCAAGCCAGACTATAGGTGATTTTATTGGTTGAAGTAATATCACTTTTCAACTCATTAATAATTTTTTTATAACTTTCTTTTGCACTATCAAATTCTTTCAGGTTAAAAAAACAATTTGCCAAAATTAATTTAGCCTCATTTTGCAATTGATTGGGCAATTCAGAAATTAAAGGGTCCGAAAGTTCTAATACCGCATGATCAAATTCTTTAATCTTGTAGTAACAAACACCTATTCTCAGCTGTGCAAAAGCAGCAGCTTTTGTATCGAAATAATTATTCAAAATCTCATCGTAATATTTTATAGCATTAGTATAATCCTCTTTTAATTCATAAACCGTTGCCAAAGAAAATATTGTTAATTCGATAAAACTGTTGTTTCGGTTATTTGCTAAAGCTTTAATCAAAAAATCTTCGGCGGAATCCAATAATCCTTCTCTAACAAATGATTCCCCGATCCAATAATACGAAGAGCCTACATATTCCGATTCGGGATATTCCGTTAATAATTGTTGTAATTTTTCTCTACAAAATCTATACTCTCCAACGGTAAAATATATAGTACCCAATCTATACAACGCTTTATCACGATAATTTGAAGAATTAAAATTTTCTATAAACTCTTTCAACACGGCTGCCGCACCATCAATTTGACCAAGCGCAATTAACGATTCGGAAGCATAATAATATGAAACTTCTTTTTCGGAACTGGAAAAATATTCACTGTTAATTATAATTTTAAAGTTCTCATATGCATCTGAAAAATTCTTTGCTTTAAGGTTTGTGATTCCTTTTTCAAATAAATTAATTTTATCTTGGCAAAACAAAGAAGAAATTGAAAATAAAAATAACAATGAAATTAGAATTGGTTTTAATCGAATTTGCATAATTTATCTAATTTATATTCTAAGTAAAGTTAAGTTTGAATTGCTAACAAATATAATGAAATTTGGTTTCAATTTTAATGTATTTATTTGAATATTGAAATTTAAGTATTATATTAATTTAAGGTAAATTAACAAATCTATGAGGAGTTCGAATGAAAAAAATACTACTAATATTAACAGTTTTCTTATTAGCCGGTTTGCTCCAAGCTCAAACCTTTAGAATAGGCCCAAGCTTTGGATTAAGCAAGCAACAAGATTTATCAATTGGAAATGTTTCGGGTTCAGATCTAAGTTTAGGTTTAGATAATGACATGCATTATGGTTTAACAGCTAAACTTGATTTGCATGCAATTAATCTAACAGCCCATATTTTTAAAGGTAAACTATCCGGAAAAGAAAGTATTGCTATAATGACTAATCAAGTTGATGTTGAATATGAAGCCGATTTGATTTCTGCTGGAATCGGTGTTGAATTAACATTAATTCCGGGACCGGTAAATGTATATGTAGCCGGCGATTTTCTATTTACTTTTTCTTCCAACGGAAAAGCAAAAACCTCTAACGCATTTGGAACAATAGAAACAACTTTTGATAGTGGCTCCGATCAAGGTTTAGGAATAGGTGCAGGTATTGATTTCAAAGTGCTTCCGCTTATTGATATTGATCTAACCGCAAGATATAACATGAATAATATGTTCTCAAAAGAAGATGGTGAAGTGAGTTGGAATACAATTGAAGTTACCGCTACTGTTTTATTCCCACTATAGAATTAATAAAATGTTTTTAATAAAAAACCCAGCTTGTTAGCTGGGTTTTTTATTTTCTATATCTAAAAAATTATTTCATTTCCTTAATTTCAAATGCTGCTCTTTGTTTAAAATTCTTATCTCTTAAACATTTGGATAAATATTTCTTTGCATTAGTTTTATCGCCTTTTGCTTTATAAGCTAATCCCATAAAAAAGTTAGCAGCAACATTTTTCCTTGATTTTGCTTTAAGTGATTTTTTAGCAAATTCAAGTGCCTTATCAGGATTACCTTTTTCAAGATAAGCGTTTGCTAAACCTGAATATGCATCAGAACGTTCATAAACTGCCAATGCTTCGTTAAATTTTGCAATAGCCGCATCAAATTTATTATTTAATAAAAGCGTATTTGCTTCAACAACAAAAGGATAAGCTATTTTTTCCTTACAATTTTTTATATTTTTGGCAACTTTCTTTTTGATGGTTTTGCTTTTTGAAACTTCGGCTGTTTTTTCAAAATAATCAATTGCTTTTTGATATTCCTTTTTTGAATAATAAACTTGTGCCATCATAAAATAAGACTGGAAATAATTCGAATCCATTTCAATTGCTTTTTTATATGATTCAATTGCGTCATCCAATTTATGAGCTTTCATAAGTGCGACGCCACGGCGGAAATAAATCTGAGGATGAGGAGACAATTTTAATGCTTCATCAAATTTAGCTATTGCACCGGTATAATCCCCCGTTTTTCTTGCTGTTTCAGCTGCTTTAAATAATTTTTTTGCTTCATTTGTCATTTCGACTTGTGCAAACATATTCACACAAAATAAGACTAATAGTGCAGTTAATATTGTAACTGGTCTTCTCATCATTTGGTACTTCTCCTTTTATTAGGTAAATCTTTTGTGCGGAAGACGGGACTTGAACCCGTACGCCCTTACGAGCACTACCCCCTCAAGATAGCGTGTCTACCAATTTCACCACTTCCGCAAAAAACGAATAATAAAAATAGCAGACACAATCTAAAAAATCAAGATTGAGAAATTTTTATTGTTTTTTCGGGGTAAAGTTTCCTTTCATTCTGCCTCTTCTTTTCATGAAATAATTTGTTATTTCATCACGAAATTTTTTTTCAAAAATCATTATTTCCAATATCTGTTTATACGTTAAAAACTTACTCATATCACTGATAAAGTTATTTCTTAAAAGCAATGTTTCTTTTTCAAGGTTCTGTAATTTAACTACGTATTGTTCCGCTTCCTTTTCCGATAAACTTTGAATTTCATGAATAGAATTTAATATTTCTCTTTTTTTTGTTCGTAGCAAATAAAATTTATTTCGCATTTCTTTATGTAAGTTTATAAATTTTACCGCTGTCTCTTCATTTAATCCTAATACTTCAATTATTTTTAATCTTTCAATTTTATCCATCTTATGATGTCTGAGATTCATCTTTTTATGTTGTTTGTTTTGTGAAAACATTAAACCAAACAATAAAAATACTATTACTATATGTTTCATATCGTCTCCTTTAAAACGGATTATTCTATTTAATTCAAACTTTTATTACTTATTTTATTAAAAATTGAAATCAATTCCTCCTCATCAATTCCATCAATTAAATCATTTTCAATTTCATAGTCCCCAATATTTTCCGCATTAATATTTTTCTCAATTAATTCAGAATTATAACTATCAATTATATCTGCATCACTTATCAATAATGCATTTAATTCATCATTATTAAAAACTTGAATAAGCACCGAATCGGATATATTTTCAATTTGCCTATTCAAATCCATATTTTT
This sequence comes from uncultured Melioribacteraceae bacterium, assembly GCA_964496755.1. Classification (GTDB taxonomy): domain Bacteria; phylum Bacteroidota; class Ignavibacteria; order Ignavibacteriales; family Melioribacteraceae; genus CAZCBD01. The sequence continues at coordinate 7,058 of CAZCBD010000062.1, read as the reverse complement.
TTTACCAAAGGGTAAAAATAAATATGCGAATAAAACTATTAATAGTACGGGAACAGAGGCTAATTGTATTTTTCTTTTTTTATTTGAATATTTTTCAGCAATTATTTTTTCGTGAACTTTATATGTTAATGAATCAAAGTAGTCCGAATTTATTCTGATATTTTTTATGTTCTTAATTTCTTCCAGGGAACTTAAAATAGAATAATACTCGGTTCTTAAAGAGTCGGATCTTTCAAGTTCTTTTTCAAAAAGCTTGGTTTGCCTTTCCGATAATTTCCCGGCAATATATTTTAATATCAAATCATTTTTATTTTTCATTTTTGATTAACTCCGATACTTTTTTAATTGCATGAAAATAATTGGCTTTTAAACCGCCTACCGTTCTTCCGGTTATTTCCGCAATTTCGTCATATGAAAATTCATTAAAATTTCTGTAAATAAAAACCTCCCGTTGCTTTGCCGGCAAACGTTGGAGAACTTTTTCTATTTTCTTTAATTTTTCCTTTGCTTCAATTCTATCAGTTATTATATCATTATCTTGAATGTTTATAGCATCGTTATCATCAATACCTATAAACTCTCTTATCTTCTTTTTCCTAATAAAATTAATTATTCTAGTTGAAGTAATTTTATAAATCCAAGTAGACAAAGCAGAATTAAATTTAAATGTTTTCAATTTTCTATAAAGAACAATCAAAACTTCTTGAGTAACTTCATCAGCATCCAAATGATTTCCAAGCATTCTACGAGACTGCCAATAAATCTTTTCTCTATATCTTTTTACAAGTTCATTGAAGGCAGAAATATTACCATTCACAAAACTTTCAATTAATTTTTTATCATCTATACTTCGCATAAATCCCGCATATATAATTATTAGACATTGATGAATAGGAATCAGTTTAAAAAAATATTTTTTTAAACCAAAATCGAAAAACTAATGTCAAATATACAAATCATTCATAGTATCGATACGTAATGAAAATTTATAACAAAATCAGGAGAATAGAAATGAAATCTAAAAAAATAGTTGGAATAATTTTTTCAACATTATTATTTGTTACCTCCATCTTTGCACAAAGAGGAGTATGTTTAAATAATGGAACCCCTACATTTAATAAAGGTGGAAATTTTGCCGCTTTAAATTTAAGCGAAGCTCAGAGACAAAAAATTGAAGCCTTGAAGCTAAATCATCAAAAAATGGTTTTGGATATTAAAAATCAAATCCAAAAAAACAGATTAACATTGAAAGAAATGTTATTAAAAGATGGTTTGGACAAAAACCTTTTAACCAATCTATCGGCTAAAAACGCAAAGTTGCGAAACAAAATTGCAAATTCAAGATTGGCAATGTCGTTAAAGATTTACGACCTTTTGAACAAAGAACAAAAAGTGTTGTGGAAAAAAAGATTTCTAAGAATGGGACATAAATTCACAATGGCAAGAAAAAATATGAATAGAAAAATGAGACCAGGCATGAACAAAAGTATGCATAGAAAAATGAAGGCTGAACTGAATAAAAGAGAAATGAACAAAAGAATGAGATTTCAGTAAATAAAAATTAACAAATAAAAAATTCATAAAACCCCGGCTATACCGGGGTTTTTCATAAATCACCGTTAATTGAGCGTAGTGTTATTTCTTCGGGAACAATAAATTTTGTTTTGTACAAATCATAAATCAATTTACCAATATGCTTAGGTTCCATCATCAGGTTAGAATATTTTTCCAAAACCTTAGGATGCCAAATTGATGTAGCAGTAGCACCCGGATAAATATTTATTATTCGAATATTGTGCTCGCGCAACTCTTCTCTTAAAACATTCGTAAATGCTTCTAAGCCGGCTTTTGCTGCCGTATAGGCTGCACTATTTATAAATATTTTTTTTGCCACTACGGAAATTATGTTAATAATTGTTCCTCGTTTTTTTTCTATCATCTGCGGAAGTACTGCTTTTATTGAATAAATTGCCCCTAACAAATTAGTATTTATAATATTTTCAATTTCGTTAATCGATGTTTCGGCTACAGAATTAAATGTTGCAATACCAGCATTATTTATCAAACAATCAATCTCACCTTTTGAAGATATTTTTTTTACAACCTTTTCCACGTCTAAATTTTCTTTTACATCTAACGTTAGATATTCTATCAAACTATCTTTTGCAGAAAATTTTGTATTTGTTCGGGAGGTTACAATTACATTAAAATTTTTTTTTGCAAAAATTTCAGCGGTTGCTTTACCAATACCGGAGGTGCCTCCGGTAATCCAAATTACTTTATTTTTCATGATTCCTAATTTTATTTTAATGAGTTATGTTTAATTAAATTCAAAAATTCCATTCTTGCACTATCCTCATCTCTAAAGCACCCAAGCATTGCAGAAGTTGTAGTCATTGAATTTTGCTTTTCTACACCACGCATCATCATGCACATATGAAATCCTTCAACAACCACAGCCACCCCAAGCGGATTTAGATATTCTTGAATTGTATTTGCTATTTGCGTTGTCATTCTTTCTTGAATTTGTAATCTTCTTGCAAAAACTTCAATAATTCTCGGAATTTTACTTAACCCTACAACCTTCCCCTGTGGAATATAGGCAACATGTACTTTACCATAAAAAGGCAACATATGATGCTCACACAAACTATAAAAATCAATATCCTTAACTATTACCATTTCATCATAATCAACAGTAAAAATGGCGCCGTTCAAAACCTCATCAATATTTTTGGAATAACCACTGGTTAAATATCTAAAGGCTTTTGCCACTCTATATGGAGTTTTTATTAAACCCTCACGTTTCGGATCTTCGCCGATTTCTTTTAAAATTGTTTTAACAGTCTTTTCAAGTTTATCAATTGTAACCGGTGCTTCTTTTGCCAATTTATTCTCCTTTGTATTCAACATAATTATTTTCTGTTTCGTAAATTTTTATAGAATGTAATTCTCCGGCAGGCAATTTATCTTTTAGCTCATCCCATATCGAGATTACAATATTTTCAGAGGTCGGAATTTTTCCGCGTAAAAAATCTACGTCAACATTTAAATTTGCATGATCTAATTTGTTAACTATATTTTGAAGTATTATTTTTTTTAATTGTTTTAAATCAATTAAATATCCTGTTTTCGGGTCAATTTCACCTTTTACAACTACTTCCAAAATATAATTGTGCCCGTGTCCATTCGGATTACTACATTTTCCGTAAATTTCAAAATTCTTTTCATCCGAAAAATCGGGATTGAAAATTCTATGCGAAGCAGAAAACACTTCTCTCCTTGTAATGTAAACCATAATTATTCAGCTTCTGTTAAAGTTAATCGTTTAAAATTAATTTTTTAAGTATTCAATTATTTCAGCAACGTGGTTTTTAACTTTTACTTTGGGATAGATTTTTTCGATCTTGCCGTTTTCATCAATAATAAAAGTAGTTCTTTCAATTCCCATATAAGTGCGTCCGTAATTTTTCTTTTCCTTCCAAACTCCATATTTTTGAATAACTGTAGTTTGTTCATCACTAAGTAAATCAAAATTCAAATTTTGTTTTTCATGAAATCTTTTATGAGATTTAACTGAATCTTTACTAATTCCCAAAACAATAGCATTTACTTTATTAAATTCAGCAATTGTGTCTCTAAAATCACACGCTTCGGTTGTGCATCCCGGGGTGTTATCTTTGGGATAAAAATAGAGAATTATTTTTTTTCCAAGAAAATTTTTTAAAGAAATTTTTTCATCTTCTTGATTTTTCAATGTAAATGCCGGAGCTTTTTTTCCCTCTGCAAGCATAATTTCACCTATCACATTATTTAGATTAAGTAAAAATAATTCTTTTTTCTCAAAAAACAAAAAATGAAAAGATAAACTTTGATGTTAAAAAAGATTTCTATAAATTATATAGACCAAATCTAAACATACTTTGAAAGAAAAAAATGAAATATCAAAAAGAACATGACATATTTACCTCATTTTTAAAAAATGGTAAAAGTAGAATTACTCCCGAAAGATTTTTAGTATTAGATTCGGCTCTTGATTATAAGGGGCATTTTGGTGCAGATGAATTATACATTAACATGAGAAATAACAATGTAAATGTTTCCAGAGCTACTGTTTATAATACGTTGGAATTAATTGCTCAGTGTGGTTTAATTGTAAAAAGAAATTTTGGCGATAATAGGACCAGTTATGAAAAAAACTTCGGATTAAAAAATCATGATCACATTGTTTGTACTAATTGTGGAAAAATAACCGAATTTGAAACTCCTAAAATTAAAAAATTAGTTGAAGAAATTTGTAAAAATCTGGATTTTGAATTTGAATTTGAGTCATACACATTTAATATATACGGCACTTGTAAAGACAAAAATCAATGTAAGAAATTTAGATAGTTTGATTAAATATAATTGTTTTTAGGTCGAAATAAACTAAGAATATAATAACCTTTTCAAGATACAAAACTTACTCGGATATTGAAGCAATCACCAAAGTAATATCATCACTTTGATCTGAATTTCCCCGGAATTGTTTTATTTCTTCAAGAATCTCGTTTAACATTTCATTACAATCTTTGTTTTCAATTTCAATCAATAAATTGTAAAGCTTTTCTTCACTAAAAATCTCTTTTTTTGCATTCATTTCTTCTGTTAAACCGTCCGAATAAAAAACAAATTTCCAATTACTTTGATAATTAATAATTTCTTCTTCCAGTAATAAATCAAACTTCTTCCCATTATCTAATCCAACACCAATTCCCTGCGGTTTGAAAATCTTAATTTTATTATCCGGCAATACTGCTACCAAAGGTGTATGTCCGGCTCTCGCAAAAATTATTTCTTTCTTTTCAGTATCAAAAAAGGCAAGCGAAATTGTAATAAACCAATTTTTTTTGAACTCTTCGTAAATAATTTTATTTACTTTGATTAGAATTTCTTTGGGAGTTATTTTCTCGGCACAAAAAATTCTCATCATTGTTTGCAGTTGAGTCATATAATAAGAGGCAGCTAATCCTTTGCCGGATACATCACCGACAATAATAAAAAACTTGGTTTCGGAAATCTTAATTATATCAAAATAATCGCCCCCTACTTGCAATGCAGGAATCATTTTCCCACAAACAGTAGCACCTTTAAATTGCGGTACAACTTTTGGCAATAGGCTTTTTTGAATCTTAGCAGCATTTTCAAAATCTCTTTCGAATTTTAATTTTTCAGCTTCGGAATTATATAAACGTGCATTTTCAATTGATACTGCTATTTGATTTGCCACGGCATTCAGTATTTCTAAATCTTTTCCGGCAAATTGCGAACCAGAATATTTAAGTCCAAATAAAAGCAAACCTATTATTTTCGATTTAATTTTAAGCGGTACAATTGTATAGATATTATTTAATATTAAATAATTAAAGGTTGAAGGAAATAATTTTTCAAAATCTATTCTATCAATATAGACCTGTTTATAAATATAAATTCGAGCATCAATGAATTCATCCAATTTATCTTTATCATATTCCAAAACAAAATCACTATTTGCAAATCCAAAAGTTCTTTGAATTAAAAATCGATTATTCCCATCGCTAAGCATAATACCAAATTGGTTTATTCTTAGTGCATCAATTAAAGTATCGGTTGTTTCATCCAGAATATTATCCAAGCCGATAATCGTGTTAATTTCATTACTGAATTTTAATAAAATTTCCTGATAAGCAAACTGTTCGGGATAAATTCTATAGGTTAAGATATTTTGAAATTTGTCTTTTGCCGATTGAAAAATAATAGCAAATACTATAAATATACCTGCCGCAATTAAACCTTGATAATCAGTTTCAATTACAGAACTTATACTTGTACCAAGAAAATATATCAAAGCAAAATAAATAAAAGCAATTGTAAGTGTAGCTATTCCATACAACAAAGCTTTTTTTAGAAACTCACTTACATCGAGCAACGAATATTTAAAAATTGAATATCCGAAAGCTATCGGTAAGATTGAAAGTAATACTATAGGAGCATAATAAGCCGGCGAATTAAATACCGTATCAGTAATGACCGTGGCAATAAAAACAGAATAAATTAATGCTGCAATCCCTAAAGCATAAGTTACTAAAATTATGAATATCGGGTTTCTTTCGCGAATGTTTTTAATTTTTGTATAACTTATAAATAATGAAATTAGCCCAACAATTAACGCAACATATAAAAACCCGATTGAATAACTTATATGATATTTAAGCATATAATTTTCATCTTTAGGCACAAAGATAGCAACAAGTTGTGAAATAAATTCAAGCGTCGCTAATACCAACAGAATTTTTATTATCAGATTTTTATATTTTCCTTTTCTGTTGGTAGGAAAAATCCAAAAGAAATTAATTAAAGCAACCGGTAAAAAACTACTGGCAAACAACCATAAAACACCTAAAACAATAACCAATAACAAATATTCAAACACAGGATTATTGGCCGAGTGTTTTAAAATACCCGAAATAGAAAATAATGAAAAGAGGATGCCGATTCGGAAAAAATTAACTTGAATTATCCCGCCGGGTTTAGCTTTAATCACAATTACGCCCACTAGTAACCAGAAAAGTGCAAATAAACTGAAACTTAAGAGTTGGTAATCAACTAATTTTTTAATATACACTTTTGTTTCGAAAATTTTATTACCGCGTTGGACTTTATATTTCGCGTAATAACCTTCTTTGATACTATCTAAAATCAGAGTGGCATGGCTTGTTGACTTAATCGGTATATCATTAATTTCAAGTAGCTTGTCACCATCGCGAATTCCGGCTTTCCAGGTTACGCCTTCAAATTTCACAAAATCAAAGTAGATTTCATTTTTTTTATTATTAGTTTTCTGTACCCAAAGACATTCGTCATTCGATTGTGGAGTTACATTAAAAATAAAATATAAATTCACAAAATTTAGAATTGTAAATATTTATACTGAACTACAGTATTAAAGATACACTTTTTGATAAATCATTTAGAAAATAATCAACAAAAGGTAATCAACCAGAGAAACATTGATCTTTTCTAGACATACTTGTATGATT
>CAZCBD010000061.1:0-13724 GCA_964496755.1 uncultured Melioribacteraceae bacterium | reverse complement strand
TCAAAAAATTATAATGTTGAAATTGAAGAAATTAGAAATTGGAATAACTTAAGATCCGATAAAATAATTGCCGGAAAAAATTTAAAAATATACATTGCCGCAAATCAGAATAATAAAACTGCCACAAAAAACATGTCTGCAGTAAAAAAATCCAATGATTTAACCAAAACTAAAGACAGTAATGAACCTATTCATTATGTTGTTAAAAAGAATGATACTTTAGGGCATATTGCAGAAAAATATAATATTCGTGCTTCTCAAATTCGCAGATGGAATAATATTATCGGTAGTTATATAAATGTTGGGCAGGAATTGATAATATATCCGCAGTCTAAAGAAAGCAAAATAAAAAGACATAAAGCCGGCAAAAATGTTCGATATTATAAAGTGAAAAAAGGAGATACTTTAGGACGCATTGCTCATAAATATAAAGTACATATTAAAAATTTAAAGCAATGGAATCAATTAAAAAATAGTAAAATTAAAGTTGGTCAAAAACTTATAATCAGATTATAAGGAAAGATAAATAAATTTTAAAAAGCCGTATTTCTTACGGCTTTTTTTATACCCCAAATATTACTGTTCATACCCCTTATTTTTATTTTGAAGACATTTTTCAAAAATTGAATTCTATTTTAAATTATTTAATTAAAGAGTTTTCCGGGTAAAACTATAAAAAGGTAATTATGATGGATGAAAAACAGTTATTTTTTATTTCAAAGAAAGAACTTGAAATATTAAAATTAAAAGAGAGTTTCGAAAGATTAGGTTATAAAATAATCATTGCAGCAAACAATGAGATGGATATACTAAGAAAATTTAATAACTCTGATCCTGAAATAATAATTATAAATTTGGATATTGCTGATGATTATAATTGGGAAAAAGTACTGAAAAAAAATTCAATGTTTAATAAAGTACCATTAGTAATTATGTGGAATAAAGAGTGCACCGAAAAGATAATTAATTTTTCAGATGCTAATTTATTTGCGTATTTATCAAAACCAATACAATTTCCGTTATTAAAACAAATTGTGGATTTGGGTATTAGTAAACATAATTCCGAAAAAGTTAATCATTCGGAAAGCCAAGCAACCCGTTTCAATTCTTTCTTCATAAAAAAAGCACGAAAGGTTGTTAATGTTCCGTTAGACGGAATTGAATATATTGAGGTAGAATCAAAGTATTCAACCCTATTTACAAAGAACGGTAAATTTTTATTAAGACAATCTTTAAAGGATATAATGTATAAATTACCCGAGAACGATTTTGTGAGGGTACATCGAAACTATGTGGTTAATGTGAAGGATATTATTTCTTTTAATTTGGATGATTACACAGTAGAATTAAAAAATAAAACTATCCCTTTGGGTAGAAGTTATCGTTATGAAGTATCAAAAAAATTAACATTTCTAACTTAAAATGATTGAAGTTAAAATAATTAAACTTAAAATAATTAAAATTAAAAATATAAGTAATGAATATTTTAATCTTTAGACTAATAATTTCAATATTATATTTAAGTGGAATTTTTTGTTGGAAATTATTGTGGGAGAAATTAATTAGTTATCAAATAGAAAGCGAAATCAGATTCATTAAGTTACCGTATTGGTTTGCAATAATCGTTTTACTTACAAATTTGCTGCTTACATTAAATAGTGAAATTCCGGAATATAAAACAGAAATAGGAATATATGGCTATGTTGAGGGTAATGCTATTACAACAGCTTCGTTTAGTCTAAGCATTGCGGTATTTGTAGTTCCTATAATTAACAAAAAAAAGAAACTGATAAATGAAGAATTCTCACAAAAATTTCTTCAATTAACTTTAATATCATTTTTATTTGTGGTTATTGGAGTTTTACCACTTTATTGGGTGCCTCAAAAAAAGGCATGGCTTACATTACTCAGGCATTTTAAAACAATACCTTGTTGTTATTCGATATTTATTTTGGCCACTGCTATTATTGTGTATTTGCATTCTTTGAAAACAGAAGTCTTTAGAAATTAGTACCTACCGGTTATTCTTCTTGTGTTTATTTTGTGCCCAAAAAAATACCACTTAAAACCAACCTTCAAAATAATAGACTTTCGATTTTTAGATTGAAAGCACCAATTTATTATTGGTGCAGCTGCAATAAATAATTATGTGGGCTCATTTTTTTAAAAAAATAATGGAGGTAAATTATGGATACCGGTTTAGTTGGTTCGGTTATTAATGCTCTACCGTTAGACAAAATGATTTCAGGGCCGTTAAATGCAATGATTAAGGCTCAGATTCAGGCAAGTAAATCATACGCCGATTTTTTAATGGCAGTTTGTATTAAAGATGGCAAAGCCATTTCAGTTCAATTCGAATACGATGAGACATTAGTCGATTCGGCAGGCAATTATAAAGGAATTGTAAAAAAACAAATGAGAATTCCTTTGATGGCTGCTATTACTCATCCAAACATTTGTGTTGAAGAAGGTACAATTGACTTTGAATTGGAAATTAGTCAATCCGAAGAAAGTCACTCTTCAACAGAAGCAGAAGCCAGTTTAAGTGCAAGCATGGGATGGGGACCTTTTAAGGTTGAAATAAAAGGACGTGCATCTCACAAATCCGAACAAACACGAAAAACGGATACACGTGCAAAATATTCAATTCATACAAAGATTCAAAGACAAGATCCACCCGAAGCACTAATGCGCGTAATTGATTTTCTAACTGATGCTGCTACAAAACCAACACAGTTACCTGATGCAAAACCACAAAATACCGATGCGTTGCCTTCGGGTGCTGAAAATGGTGTGCTTCCTTCTCCTGAAGAAGAAAACAAACCGAAATAGTCTTTGCATATTATGGCGGAGGGTTTCTTCCGCCTTATTTTTTGTTATCTAAATTTATAAGTGAGATTTAAAATGGGAAAATTATTTGCAAAAAAAAACAAAAACCCGCTAACAAGTCAGCAACTAACTGATATTACGCGGGGAATGCACCATGCGGCTTCATCAACAATGTCGATGGTTGCTCAGCAATATATATATATGTTAGAGCAATTTTTCGATAAACAAGATGATGGCTCTCTTAGAGCTAAAATGGTTAGGGTCGATATTAATGACAAACATTTTATGCTAGTTCCTTTGATTTCACTTGTTGCTCCTAAAGGTTTAACATTAAAGGAAATGAATGTTGAAATGTCTGTTAGGATGGAAGAAGCTGATATAAAAAAAGCAACTCATGATATTGATGAATCGGATGCAACTCGCTCATCATTTAAAGTCAACTTGGCTCCAAAACCAAAAGGTGATCATGAAGTAACACGAAGACCAAGTGATATAATCGATATATCCTTATCATTTGCTTCTAACGAACCTCCTGAAGGAGTAATGAGAATTATCGATCAATATACAAATCTAATTGATCCTATACCGGTGCATACCAGTGACCAAAAACCAAATGATTTTACTCCTCTTGCCGATAAGGCTACTATTGAAAAAATTAAAAGAAATAGAGAAAACAATTATAATAACTCAAACAAATAAAAGGTGAAAAAATGAATAAAGCGGATGTTGTTTCCTACTTAAGACATTATTTAGGAAAAAATATAAAGTGGAAAAATAGCGAACATAGTGGTTACAAAGATTTTGTTTTAAAATCTTCAAAAGGTTTTTCTCTTGCAGATTCAGGAATTTGTTGTTTCGATTTTATTTTGATTTCAGCTGTTACTGTCAAATTAATTACTGATTCGGAACTGAAAGAAATTTATAAGGAAATAATTAAATCGAAATTTTCAGATGCTACTTCTTTAATTAAAGATGATTTATTATTATTATCACGAAAAGAATTTGGTATGCCGGGAATGGGGCCAGATGTGAAAACAGATTGGCCGGAAATTGGTGATTTGGTTTTTTTCTCCAGAAAAATGAACGGCACAAAATTAGACCATGTGGCAGTTGTTTCAGGAGATAATAAAGTAATAACCTTTGGTGAAAATGTTCCTCAAATTGCAGTACAAAATAATTTGACTCAAAAACAGCTAAATGATCATGGTCTTATTATTACTCCTAATGAGAAGAGTATGGTTGAGGTTAAAAATTTGATTGGAGGTGCTGTTTATACTGCAGAACCTGTTTGGGCTTAAAATGATAAATATTAAAATAATAAATGTTCAAATGATAGAGCCCTAAATATTTAAAATTAAAAATTTTAAGATCTTATAAATATAAATTAAATAAATTTGATTGAAATAGGAGTTAACATGCTGTTAAGTGAAATCAAAAAACTTATTGATATGCATACTGAAATTGAATTTGGCAATAAAGGAGAGAAAGTAAAAGTGCTTCAAAACGCTTTACATTTTTTGGCCTATGACTTGGAATTGAATTGGTCAAAATATGGTGCCGACGGGATTTATGGCAACAGTACTAAAAATGCTTTAACCGCATTTTGCAATTCAATTTCATTTTCGGCAAACGGCGAAAAAGTAACAAATGAATTACTAATTAAGATTTATGAGGCTTGCAAAATTAAAATTGATAACGAAAATTCTATTCGGGTTGATTCTGATAATTCAAAAACCTCTAATTATGAAATTAATGAAGTGTTGGAAAATGGACGAGAAAGAGTTTATGTTTCGGATTCGGAAAATAGGGTCCGATTCACAAAATTTAAAAAGGGCATTTATTATTCAGGTAAGGTTAAGACAAAAGAATTTATTGATGAAAATAAATCAATTCTTATTAGTAACGGGATGACCGAATCGGCATTAAATATTATTATTTCCGTATCGGAAAACGAGGGAAATTTGGATGCCATAAATACTTGGGATAATTCATTTTTAACTTTTGGAATGTTTCAATGGACAATTGGAGCGGGAAGCGATCCGGGTGAATTAGTGGCATTGCTGAAAAAAGTATTTAACAAAAACAAAGATATCTACAATAAATATTTTGGATGCTTTGGACTTGAAATTTTTTCGGCTAATAGTTTCAATGGTTATCTAAAGTTGAATAATGAAAAGATAGAAACTACGTCCCAGAAAGAAAAATTACGGAATGTTGAATGGGCATTTCGCTTTTGGAAAGCCGGACAAGATTTATTGATACAATCCGTTGAACTTGAGCATGCATTTTCCAGAATTAATTTATTTTATAATTCACCTAACTATAAAGTTCAAAATCATTTTATTTCCGAGATTATCAAAAGTGAATATGGAGTTGCACTATTATTAGATAATCATGTAAACAGACCCGGCTACATTTGCGGGTGTTTGGAAAAAGCGATTGAAGAAAGTGGAATAAACAAATCATTTGATTTGTGGACTACTGAAGATGAAAAACAAATATTGGATTTATATTTAACCATTAGAAATACTTATGGGAAATATCCTATGACAGATGCCATGAAACGTGCTACTACAACAAAAAGATATTTAGAGAAAAAGATTATTTCAGACGAAAGAGGAAGTTTTAAAGTATAAAATAGGAATATTTAAAAATAAAATTCGGGTCTTCTATCTTCAATTAAATGATTATTCTCGGTTATATTTTTATTCTTTGCTTCAGTAATATTGATTTCGGTTAGGAATAGATTTGGTTTATCGGGTTTATCACGATTTATTATTTCCCCTTTGGGACTTATTATTTGGCTTTGCCCGGTAAAATTTAAAGAAATATTTTGTAATGTTTCTGTACCTATTCTGTTTGCCGTAATTGTAAAAATGTGATTTTCAATTGATCGGGTTATCATTGCCTCTTGGCAATAATTCAAAACCAGATTTGAGGGATGAGCAATAACATCCGCTCCCATTAAAGCTAAAGTGCGTGCTGCTTCAGGGAATGCCCAATCAAAACAAATCATTACTCCAACAGTTGTGTTTTCAATGGTAAAAGTTTTAAAACCTGTATTGCCGGGGGTAAAAAGCATCTTTTCCGAATCAAATAAATGTGTTTTTCTATATACCCTAATCAAATTACCGGGCTGAATAATTGCAGCACTATTAAAAATGTCATTTTCACACTTTTCCGAAAAACCGATAACCAAAGTTAATTTTTTCTTTTCGGAAAATATTTTCAATTCATCAAAAACTTTTGAAACGGATATTTCCTCGGAAAGCTTTGCAAGTTGCTTTTTAGATTCAAATAAGTATCCCGTTAATGCAAGTTCGGGTAAAACTATTAAATCTGCAGAAATGTTTTCCAATTGTGATAATATTAATTCAAGATTTTTTTTTGGTTGGTGTAAATATGGCGCAAATTGCAAATAACCTACTTTCAATTTTTCTCCGTTTTTATTAGCAAAACTAAAAAATAAATTAATTAAAAGATATTTTATAAAAATAATGTTATGTGTAGAATGGGTTAATATAATTTATAGAATATCAATAATAATTTATTAAAAAAAACAGATGTCTCTATCTTGATTTTAATTCTCATTAGTATTAATTTAAAAATATGTTTCAAAAAGCAAAACAAAGTTTCAAATAGTGAAACAAAAAAAGGATAAAATATGAGCGGTTCAGTTAGAAAAGCATTTCAAATTATAAATTTGGTTGCAGAAAACCAAGGTAATATAAGACAAGTTGATATCGTTAATGAATTGAGGATGACAAAAGCAACCGCTCATAGGTATTTTGATATTCTTGAAGAGTTAAATTGGTTAGAAAAAAAAGATAGAAATTATTATTTGGGGCTTGGTCTTTTTAAACTTGGAAACAAAGTTCAGAACAAAAATATAATAATAAATAGATTAGAACCGATTTTGAAAAGTATTGTTTCGGAATTCAATGAAACTATAAATTTGGCACAATTAATTGGAGATCAAGCAATCTATCTTCATAAAATTGAAAGTTCAAGAAATTTGCAATTCAGAGCAAAACCGGGCGATTCAATTCCGTTGCATTGTACTGCAATGGGAAAATCAATCTTGTCTTGTTTAACCAAAGAACATTTGGATGAATTGCTGAAAAATATAAAATTAAAAAAATATACTAACAATACTATTACTAGCAAAGTGGCCCTAAAAAAACAATTAAAAGAAATCAATGAAAGAGGTTATGCAATTGAATCGGAAGAATTTGAAGAGGGGTTAATTTGTGTATCGGTTCCTGTAAATATTCCGGCTTATGAGTTTATCGGTTCAATAAGTTTGTCCGGAACTATTACAAGATTAAACAAAAATAAATTAAAGTTATTAGCCGATAAAATTATACCCCATATTGATAGACTTAAAAACGATTTGAGTAAATAAAGAGTAAAATTGGAGCACAAATGAATTTAGAAAAATTACTTGCAGGTAGAACCAACAGCATTAAAGTTAGTGCTATTCGTGAAATATTAAAATTGGCTGCAAACCCTAATATGATTTCACTAGGGGGCGGATTGCCATCTCCGGAAAGTTTTCCGCTGGATTTAGTTTCCGAATTAACCGATAGAGTTTTAACTAAGTATGGTTCAAAGGCCTTGCAATATGATTTAACGGAGGGGTTTGTTCCTTTGCGTGAAGCATTAATTCCTCATTTAAATAATAAAGGAATTAAAGCTGATATTGATAATATTTACATTTCAAGCGGTTCTCAGGGATTTTTAGATTCACTTGGAAAGGTTTTTATTTCGCCTGGAGATTATGTGGCTGTTGAAGGCCCCACATATTTGGCTGCTTTGCAATCTTTTAATGCTTACCAAGCAAAGTATGTTCAAATGGAAACCGATGATGAGGGATTAATTCCTGAATCGGTTGAAGAAGTTATTAAGAATTATCCGATTAAATTTGTTTATACTGTGCCCACCTTTCAAAATCCTACAGGTAAAACTATCGGAATTGAACGGCGAAAGAAAATTGCCGAGATAATTCAAAATTATGATGTGCTGTTAATTGAAGATGATCCGTATGGAGAATTACGTTATTCGGGGCAGACATTACCAACAATAAAATCAATGGCTCCTGAAAATGTTATTTATGCCAGCACTTTTTCAAAGATATTTGCTCCGGGCCTAAGAACAGGTTTTTTTGTGGCACCAAATGAAATTGGTAGATGGCTTGTTATTGTAAAACAAGGTGTGGATTTGAATACTTGTACTTTTGCTCAAGCTTTAGCAAGTGAGTATTTATCGGGCGGATATTTGCCTGCCCAGTTAACAAAGATAATTAATTTATATAAACCCAAATTTGAAGCTATGTTGGCAGAACTGGACAAAAATTTATCCGGCAAATTAAAATGGGGAAAACCCGACGGTGGAATGTTTGTTTGGGCTGAAGCTGAAAAAGGGGTGGATATGGAAATTTTATTAAAACATACTCTTGAAAAAGGTATGGGATTTGTCCCCGGCAAGTTTTTCTATCCTACTCCTAATACGGGAATTGAAACTTTACGATTAAATTTTACAAATGTAAGTATTGAACAAATTAAAAAGGCAATTTCTATTTTTACAGAAGTATATAACGATTACACTAAGTAATATTATTATGATAGTTGCCTGTGTGGCCGGGCAACTTTTTTAGTTTAATGTTGAATAATTAAGGTTTAAAATGAATAATATTAAAAATTTCTTTTACCCGAAAAACGTAATGATTGTTGGTGCCTCCACAAAGCCGGGCAGCATCGGTTATGAGTTTATTAATACAATTAAAAAAGGCGGATATAAGGGAAATATTTTTCCGATTAATCCTAAGGCAGATGAAATTCACGGAGTTCAATGTTTTAAATCCATTGCTGATGTTAATGAGAAAATTGACTTGGCGGTTATTATGGTGCCAAAAAGATTTGTTGAAGAAACAATTGATGAATTAGATAAAAAAAATATTAAATCCATTGTTTTAATTACTGCCGGATTTAAGGAAACAGGCGAAGAGGGAGAGGAATTAGAAAAACGTATTCTTCGGAAAATTAAGGAAAATGGTGCCCGTTTAATTGGTCCGAATTGTATGGGAGTGATTGGTGCCGATCCTTCAATTAGCTTAAATGCTACTTTTGTGGCCGAGCCTATTTATCCGGGTAAAGTTGGTTTTGCCTCACAATCAGGTGCCTTAGCTGTTGCAATATTGAATCAGACAACAAAAAGTAAATTTAAATTTGCACAGTTTGTTTCAATGGGTAATAAAGCCGATTTAAATGAAAATGATTTTCTGAAATACTGGGAAAGTGATGATAATATTAAAGTCTCTTCTTTTTATTTAGAAAGTTTTATTGACGGTTTGGATTTTATTAAACAATTTCTACTTGGAAACGTAAAAAAACCATGCATAATTCTTAAAGCCGGAAGAACTGCCAGTGGTATGAAAGCGGCTTCTTCACATACGGGGGCGCTTGGAAGCAGCGATAAAGTTGTTGATGCAATCCTTAACCAAGCCGGCATTATTAGAGTAAATGATGTTGATGAAATGTTAAATACGGTTCGCGGATTTGAAAATTATCCGATGCCCCGAGGAGAGAATTTTGCTATTGTAACCAATTCCGGAGGACCCGCTATTCTTACTGTTGATGCTTGTGAAGCAGCAGGATTAAAATTAGCAAACTTATCGGAAAAAACGAAAAATAAATTACGAGAAATCGTTCATCCCGAAGGCAGCGTCAACAACCCTGTTGATTTATTGCCGGGTGGTGATGCAGAGGGCTTTTCAAAATGTTGTGAAATTTTATCTGAGGATCCCAATGTTGATTCAATAATTAATTTATTTACCGAACCCGTTATGGTTAAAGGGTTCCCTGTTTTGGAAGCGGTTAATAATGTTAAAACCGATAAACCTATTTTTCAAATTACTTTTCCATTGCCCGATACCGTGCCTCAATATTGGGAAAATAGTGAATCTAAAATGCCTCTTTATTTTACAAGCGAAGACCCTGCTAAAATTATTTCAAATATGAAATATTTTTCTGATTCTCAAAAACGATTAACAAAAAACAAAGAGGAATATCAGAAATTATTTCAAATTGAAAGTAAAAATTTTGATTTTGGTGAAACCGGTTTTATATCTCAACAGAAAGTAAATCAACTTTGTGAAAAATATAATATTCCAATGATTAAAAGTATGAGCGTTAAACCGGATGAGTTGCATAAAATCCCAAATGATTTTTATCCGCTTGTAATAAAAGGGATTTCTAAAGAAGTTGTTCACAAATCCGAGTTGAATGCAGTTAAATTAAATATTAAGAACCAAGAAGAATTGGAATCTGCTGCCAACGAAATTATTAATAATTTCAAGCTTAAAAATTATATGGTTGAAGAATTCTTAATTCAACAATTTGTGGAATCAAAACATGAAGTATTGATTGGAGGTTTTAGAGATCCTTCTTTCGGACCTATGATAATGTTTGGTACCGGCGGTAAATATGTTGAAGTGCTTAATGACACTGTTATGAAATCGGCATATTTATCGGATGATGATATTGAAGACATGTTCAATAAAACAAAAATGGGAGCATTACTTAAAGGTGTTCGTGGAGAAAAACCCGCAGATTTAAATGTATTAAAACAGATTATAAAAAGTTCATCACTAATGATGATTGAAAATAAAAATATTACTGAATTTGATTTTAATCCTTTAATTGTTGATGGCGAAGGCAAGAATTACGTTGTTGACGTTAGAATAAAAGTAGATTAACTTTTCATATTCCCTTTTTTAAAAGCAGGCAAAGTGCCTGCTTTTTTTGTGATAAATCAGTTCCCGATGCGTTTAATTATTGTTGCATAATATTTGATGAAATTTTGGGGGAATAAATGAAAAAGATTCTATTGTTAGTTTTATTTTTTATAATACTTGTTTCCGGACAAGAAAAAAGCACTCAAAAGTTACTGCACCAAATAAAAATTAAATCAAAGAATTTATTATCCGACAAGATCTTTCTAAAGAATAATTTTGATTTTTTGGGCGAAGAGAATAAACTGCTTGTATTAATTGTGTCGGAAAAGGAAATAGAACAAATTAAAAAATTAGGGTATGAAATAGTTTTTGATGAAGAGGGAAAGCCGTTAAAAGAAATTAATAAATTCTCAAAAAAAAACTTGGTACCATCAAATTATCCGTCTCTGGAAACTATTATTGCAAAGATGGAAGAAGCAGAATCAAATTATTCACAAATAGCAAAACTGATTGATTTAACAGAAAAATATGGTACTCCACCTACATTTGAAGGGCGACATATGTATGCAATTAAGATATCGAAAAATGTTTCTGAAAATGAAGATGAACCCGATATTTTAATTGTTTCTAATCATCATGCTCGTGAAATTGTTACTCCGTTAATTGCATTAAATGCAATGGATAAGTTTACAAAGGAATATGGTAAAGATCAGCAAATCACAGATTTGGTTGATAACTATGAAATCTGGATAGCCCCTACTTGGAATCCGGATGGATATAACTATTGTTATAATGTAGATTATAATTGGAGAAAGAACAGGCATGTTTTTTCAAACGGAATCGGGGTGGATATAAATAGAAATTATCCTCAACTTTGGGATTCACCAAACAGTGGAAGTACAGATCCAAGTAGCAATACATTTAAAGGGAAAGCTCCGGCTTCCGAGCCCGAAACGCAAACCATGATTGCTTTTGCAAATGATCAAAAATTTGAAAAGGTACTGGATTATCATTCTCGAGGCAGAGAAGTGCTTGCAGGTTATGCAGATCCAATCCATCCGTTTGACAATTGGTTGTTTAACGAAGCAAAAAAAATTTCACAAAATTCCGGTTACGGAGGGGCAACCAGAAGACCAAGTGCAGATGGTGAGCATTATCAGTGGCAGCTTTCCAAAAAAGGAGCTTTCGCTTTTTTGATTGAGACTCATACGAGTTTTCAACCTAATTACGAAAGTGCAATGCAGGAGGTAAATTTGGTTTGGCCGGGAATAATTTATTTTATGGAGAGGGCAATTCCTGTAACCGGTAGAGTTTTGGATTCAAAGTTGCTATCTCCAATTGAGGCGGAAATTGAAATTTTAAATATTAATTTTATTGCAGGGGAAAAATTAAAAAGCGATAAAAGTTTTGGTAGGTATAATTTGTTTTTACCTGAAGGAAATTATACGGTTAGATTTTCAGCACCGGATTATATTTCCGTCGAAAAAAATATTTATACGAGTGATTTGGAAACAACTGAATTTAATATTCCAATGGATAGGATTTCATCAGTTACTGAAAAGTTAAACATTCCAAAGAATTTTTTCTTGGCACAGAACTATCCTAATCCGTTTAATCCAACAACTACAATTGAATATTCAGTTGCAAAAGAAGGATTGGTAAATATTGCTGTGTTTAATGTTTTAGGTCAGAAAGTTGCTGATTTGGTTAATGAAATTAAAACGGTCGGAAATTACAAGGTTAATTTCAATGCTACCAATTTAACAACCGGAGCTTATTATTACAAACTAACTTCGGGTAACTATACTATCACACGGAAAATGCAATTAATAAAATAGAATCAAATGAATATCCAAACATTCTATCAAAGAAACAATAGCACGCATTGCGTTATTAGTGTTTGAAGCAAACTCCATTTATTTTTTTACAGGGATTCTTCAGAGACTTATAACATCAGAAAATTATGCGGAGGCAAACGAGATGATAATTTGATGTAATAAAAAGTTTGAATTTAAAGTAAATTTCATTTTCCTATTAAAAAGGATTTATTTAGCAAAGTTAAAGCGTCAAACTTATTAATATGATATAAATTAATATGATATAAAGTTGGCCTGCTAAATTTAAAATATTTTTTGTGTTTTTATTATTTAATTTCTATATTAAAATATTATTCAAGATTAAACTAAAACGATAGGGTTTATATTTCAATCAAGACTAATGAAATTGACAAGGAAGAAAAATACAGATCAAAAACCAAAATTGCTTGAGCAGGTAAAAAATGTTATGCGTACGGCGCATTACAGTCGGAAGACAGAGAAGGCTTATGCCAAGTGGATTCGTGATTTCATTATTTTTAACAATAAGAAACATCCAAATGAACTTGAGAAAGATTCAATTGAAAAATTTCTTTCGCATCTGGCAGTTGATAGATGTGTTTCTGCCAGTACACAGAACCAAGCATTATGTGCTATTGTATTTTTATATAAAAAAGTGTTGGGAAAGGATTTCGGTTGGCTTGAAGATGTAACCAGAGCGCATAGGGGAAATCGATTGCCTGTTGTGTTGTCAAAGTTAGAAGCACTTACTGTAATAAATAATACTAACGGAATATATAAACTTATTGTATCGATTCTTTATGGAAGTGGCTTAAGGTTGAATGAATGTTTAAAGTTAAGGGTTTTAGATGTTGATTTGGAAAATCAAATTATAACAATAAGAAGAGGTAAGGGTAATAAGGATAGGACAACTGTTTTACCTAATTCAATTAAAAATGAACTGACCGAACAGATAAGCAGGGTCAAAGAAATTCACTATAATGATTTACGTGCTGGTTATGGCAGAACAATATTACCGGACTCTTTAGAAAAGAAGTATCCCAATGCAAGTAAGGAATTTAAATGGCAGTATGTATTTCCAGCCGATAAAAGAGTACGAAATAACGAAGCAAATCTAATTGTAAGATATCATATTCACGAATCGACAATTCAGAAAGCCATTAGAGCTTCCGTTATAAAATCGGGTATAGAGAAAAAGATAGGAGCACATACTTTTCGTCATTCATTTGCTACACAATTATTAAGTGATGGATATGATATTAGAACAATTCAAGAATTATTGGGACATAAAAGTCTGAAGACAACCATGATATATACTCATGTTT
>CAZCBD010000060.1:0-13867 GCA_964496755.1 uncultured Melioribacteraceae bacterium | reverse complement strand
AAAATAATTCAAAAAAGGCTTCCCCAAAAATCGAAACCGCAATAATTACCACAAAGAAAAAGCTTAATAAATATTCCAACTTTGTTTTTGGTGAAAATAAAAAAGAAGACTCCTCTAATAATATTATTTCCAATTCAAATATTTCAACCTTAAAAGATACCAACTTAATATTTGTAGGAGAATTTGAAGATTCATCTACCACAGTGAATACATCAAAAATTAAAAATATTATTTTTAACAAAGAGTTGGCCGAAATTGCCGATAGCAACAAAACTCCGAAGGTAAAATTCGAAAAAAAATTAGATTCAAATGGAAATTTTTTAGTACACAAATATAAAACCAATTTTTCGCCTGACATTGTTTATGCAAACGCAGGCTATAGCACTTTATATGGTTTATTAGGTACAACCGTTTTGGCATTTAGTGATGTACTTGGTAACAATAGAATTATTGCAACTACAAGTATGCAACTTGATCTGAAAAACAGTGACTACGGTATTTCTTATCTTTATTTACCCAAACGTACCGATTATGGTTTTCAATTATTTCATACTGCACGGTTTTTATACTTAAGAAATAACGGCTATTCACAATTACATAGATTTAGAAATTTTGGTTTTATATTTTCACTCTCTCATCCAATAAACACATTTACACGTTTCGAAGCAGCTTTAAGCGTGCTACGCTTGTCATCTGAAAATTTAGATAATTTTCAAGTACCTGCTGAAAAGATTACATACATCACTCCAACATTAAGCTACGTATATGATAATACTTTCTGGGGATATTATTCCCCCATCGAAGGAACAAGATATAAGCTAACTGCATTAGGCAACCCCGGCATAACCGCTTCAAAAAGAAATTTTGTTTCATTGCTGTGGGACTATAGAAAGTACTTCCGTTTTTGGTTCGACAATTCTTTTGTTGTCAGATTTTCCGGAGGATATAGTGCAGGAAAAAATCCGCAAAGATTTATGCTTGGCGGAACTGATAATTGGATAAATAGAAAATTCAGAACAGGTGAAGTGCCTTTTGAATCTGCTTCCGATTTTGCATTTCTTTCTCCGGCAATGCCGATGAGAGGTTTTGTTTATGCAGAACAAATCGGCACAAAATATTCACTATTAAATTTAGAATTAAGAATGCCTTTAATCAGATATTTGGTTACCGGCCCTATTCCTCTTTTACTTCAGAATATTTTAGGCAATGTATTTTTAGATTTGGGTACTGCATGGACTGATAATCAATCGTTGCAACTATTTTCAAAAAACAACCAAAATAAAACCGTCACAAAAGATTTATTGATAGGAATGGGTACCGGTATCAGAACATACATATTATTCTTTTTAGCAAGGTTCGATGTTGCTTGGTCCTTTGACGGCCAACATTATTCAAAACCTCAATATTATTTATCAATAGGAACCGATTTTTAAAATTACTTTTTACCGGCAGAATCACTTTGAGTTTGAAGATTTTACCTCTTTCGTTTTATAATCGGTTTCATAAAAACCGGACCCTTTAAATATGGTTCCAAGTCCACCGCCAATCAAACGTTTTAATTTTCCTTTACATTCGGGACACGTTTGAACGGCAGGATCAGAAAACTTTTGAATTATTTCAAATTTATTACCACATTTTGTACATTTATAGTCATATGTAGGCATAAGAAAAACTCCATTTTAAATAAACGCAAATTTAAAAAGCATTTTGGAAAAATAAAATAATTTATTTGTAATGTGAGATGAATTTTTAGAAAAGGATTCAAAGACTTAATTAAGTTAAAGAAGAGTTTAAAAAAGATAAATTATTGACATAGGATAGTGATTTACTTATATTTGGTTCTTGTATATTTTGAGAAAATTATATTTAAACTTAACGTACTAAACAACAAATTATGATAGTAGAAAAACCAATAATTTTTTCAGGAAGTTCGAATCCTGAATTAACTCGTAAAATCAACGAATATCTAAATCTAATCCCCGGTGAAATTGATCGGCAAATATTTTCAGATGGTGAAATTTGGGTAAAATACAAAGAAAATATTAGAGGTAGAGATGTTTTTTTGGTACAATCCACTCATCCGTCATCCGAAAATTTGATGGAACTTTTAATAATGATTGATGCTGCAAAACGTGCATCTGCAAAGCGAATTACGGCGGTTATTCCTTATTTTGGCTATGCCCGTCAAGATCATAAAGACCAGCCACGAGTTTCGATTACTGCAAAACTAGTTGCAAATTTAATAACAACTGCCGGTGCCGATCGGGTAATTACAATGGATTTGCACGCTGCGCAAATACAAGGTTTTTTCGATATTCCGTTAGA
Organism: uncultured Melioribacteraceae bacterium; assembly: GCA_964496755.1. Taxonomy (GTDB): domain Bacteria; phylum Bacteroidota; class Ignavibacteria; order Ignavibacteriales; family Melioribacteraceae; genus CAZCBD01. Next base: position 11,542 of record CAZCBD010000060.1, on the reverse strand, counting down.
CCATCTTTATGCATCACCGATTTTCACAAGCATATTTAAAGAAAAAGCTGATAATCTAGTGGTTGTTTCACCCGATGTGGGTGGAATTAAATTAGCCAGATCCTACGCAATGCGTATAGGAGGAGCACCGTTAATTGTTATCGATAAAAGACGTCCCAAACCTAACAAAGCCGAAGTGATGAATATTATCGGTAGTGTTGAAGGTAAAGATGTATTAATCGTTGATGACTTAATTGATACCGGAGGTACTTTTGTTTCTGCTATCAATGCTTTAAAAGCCAAAGGGGCAAATAAAATTTATGGTTCGGTAACACATCCATTGTTATCGGGAGAAGCTATTAAAAGAATTGAAGACTCCCCTATTGAAAAACTTTATGTAACCGATTCAATTCCGTTAAAAGCAAAATCAAATAAAATAGTTCAAAAAACAGCATCTGCTATTTTGGCTGAAGCAATTTTAAGAACACATCGACATGAGTCTATTAGCTCATTATTCGAGATAAATAAAGGTTAAGATTTTTTGAAAATATTTTGGAGATTAAAATAAAATGGCTGAGATAAGATTAGCGGCAGAAAAAAGAGAAATATCAACAAAAGGTGCAATTAATCAATTAAGACGTAATGATCTTGTACCCGGTGTTTTCTATTCAAAAGAAAACGAACCTATTCATTTTTCAATAAATGAAACAGCTGTTCATCCTTTAATTTACACAACAGAAACAAATATTGTTGTTTTGGAATTAGAAGGAAAAGAATATAGAGCAATTTTAAAAGACGCTCAGTTTGATCCTGTTTCTGAAAAAGTTTTACACATCGATCTTCACGGTCTTAAAACAGGTGAAAACATTCAAATTGAAATTCCTATTCAGTTGATTGGTACTGCAAAAGGCATTAAAGCCGGTGGCAGATTAGATCATAGTTTATTTAAACTTCAAATTGAATGTTTACCAAAAGATATTCCATCAAACATTGAAGTGGATATAACTGAATTAGGCGTTGGCGATTCAATTCATGTAAGTGATCTGAATTTTGAAAATCTAACAATTCTAACTGATGGAAATGCCATTGTTGCTTCTGTTTCTAAATCTCGCTCTACTACTGAAGAAGAAGCTGAAGAAAATGCTGAAGAAACTGAAACTACTACAACCGATGGAGAATAATTCTTTTTGCGAGTAGTACTTGGTATTGGAAACATTGGTGCAAAGTACAATTTAACACGCCATAACATAGGTTTTATGGTTTTGGATTTTTTTTCAAGAAAATTAAATCTATGTTTCAAAAAAGAATCTAAAAATTTTTATAAAGCGGGAGGTAATTTAAAAACCTCCCCTTTTTATTTAATTAAACCTACTACTTATGTGAATAAAAGCGGCATTGCTTCTTTCGAAGTTTTAGAATCCCTATCCTCCCATGCAAATGATGCCGAATCCTATTCTTCTAATTCAATAATTACACCTGCTGATCTAATAAATTTTAACCTTGATAATTTTCTAGTAATTGCCGATGATTTAAATCTTCCTATCGGCAAAATTAGAATTAGAAAAAAAGGAGGTGATGGAGGGCATAACGGATTGAAGTCAATAATATATTCACTCAGTACGGAAACCTTTCCGAGAATTCGAATCGGAATTGGTAGTAATGAAATAAACAATGGATTGGCAAATTATGTTCTAGGCAAGTTTTCTGAAAATGAAATTAAAATAATAAATGAGTCCATTAAATTTACCGCTAATCTTATTGAAAATTTTATAATAAGCGGATACGAAAATATGATAGATTACTATAGTCAAAACAGCGAAAATTATTACAGCACCATTGAAAAGTTAAAATTAAAATAACTTTACATTATATATTGAACAATATATTAAATAACCTTATCTTTAAAGGTTATATTTTTTTAACCCTGCTTCTCAAAAACAATTGAGAGGCCAAAAGACCATAGGGAGGTTTTATGGCAATTAAACAATACGAAAGCGTTGTTGTGATAAATGCAGCGCTAGACGATGATCATATTAATGGTATCATCAAAACAATTTCTTCATTAATTACTGAAAATTCAGGCAAAATTATTGACCTCAATATTTGGGGCAGAAAAAGATTAGCCTATCCAATCAACAAATCAAAAAGTGGTTACTACGCTGTTTATCGTTTTACTGCACCTGCCGAGTTAATTGCAAAATTAGAACGCATGTACCGATTGGATGAAAATGTTATTCGTTATTTAACTATTTTATTGGATAAAAAAGCTTTAGCACATTATGCAAAACTTGATGCTGAAAAAAATGAAACTGCAAAAGCAAATGAAGTTACTGCAGAAAAAAATACTACAGACAAAATTGTTAAAGATGAAGTAGTTGAAAAAGAAACTACTGAAGAAAAAACTATCCAAGAAAAAACAAGTAACGAAACTGAAAATTAATTGACGAGTTTGGAGATATAATATGGCCGAATTGAAAATGCCTGAAATAAATAGTGTTATAGTTGCCGGCAACTTAACAAAGGACCCTGTGTTTAGAGAAACTTCCAACGGCACTCCTGTAGTTAATTTTTCAATTGCAGCAAACAGACGCTATAAGGATAGCAACAATCAATGGCAAGAAGATGTTTGTTATGTTGGGATTGTGGCTTGGAATAAATTAGCAGGTAGTTGCCAAGACAGACTAAAAAAAGGAAGTGCAGTTTTGATTGATGGCGAATTACAGAGTAGAAGCTGGAAAACAGAGGAAGGTCATAACCGCACAATCGTTGAAATTAAAGCAAAAAGAATTCAGTTTTTGAACAAATATAGTAAAACCGATTCATCATCTTTGGCTGATGACATAATTGAAGAAAGTGATGAAACAAACTATGAAGAAAATTCATTTGATAAGTTTCTTTCTGATGAGGAAAGTAACTTAATTAAAGGAACTGAATCAAATTAATTAACGGAGAAAAATAAATGAAACAAAATAAAAGAGTAAGAAAAGTAATTGATGAATACATTGATTATAAAGATGCAAAAAAGCTTTACAAGTTTATTACAGATCAAGGTAAAATTATACCAAGAAGAATTACCGGCCTTAGCGCTAAACAACACCGTGAACTAATTAGAGCAATCAAACGTGCACGTCAGATTGCAATTATGCCATTTGTTTCTGAAGCAATTAAGTAGGAGGTAATTTAGATGAAAGTGATTTTAAGAAAAAATTTCAACCAATTAGGAAAAGTTGGTGATGTAGTTGAAGTTAAAGATGGCTATGCAAGAAACTTTTTAATTCCTCGTCAAATTGCTTATACCGCTCTTAAAGGTAACATCAGAGCCTTAGAAGAAGAGAAAAAACAATTAGCTAAAAAATTAGAAAAAGAAATTAAAGCTGCCGAATTACTTGCAACTGAACTTGAAAAAGTTTCTGTTACTATTCCTGTTAAAGTTGGCGAAGAAGATAAAATATTCGGTTCGGTAACAACTCAGATGATTGCTGATGCTTTAAAAGAAAAAGGTTATGAAATTGATAAACGTAAAATTGAAATTCCGGAATCAATTAAAGCTCTTGGCATATACAGCATCAATATTAAATTACATTCTGATATTAATGCTGTTGTAAAAACTTGGGTTGTAAGAGAATAATATTGTAAGATAATAATTTTAATTGCCGGTTTTTGCCGGCAATTTTTTGCTTTACTTTTAACTAAACTAACTATCATTCATTAATAAAATTGATAACATTATGAAAGAATTCAGATTTAGAATATTTCTAATTTTAGGTTTTCTAGCTTTAAGTATCTACCTTTTATATCCTACTTATGTTGATTATCAAAACGAAAAAAAAATTGAAGCTCAACTTACTCAGATAAAAGATAGCTTACTAAACGCAAATCCTAATATTACCAGAGAAGAACTTAATGTTCTTGTAAACAGAGCTGAAGATGACATTATAGCTCATCACGAATCATACAAAGAAGCTCGTGCAAAAAGAATTAAACTTGGCCTCGACCTTCAAGGTGGTATGTATTTGGTAATGGAAGTTAATACAGCCGAGTTGTTAAAAAAATTAGCAAAAAATCCTGACGACAAGTTTTTTGAAGTCTTGGAAGAAGCTAATCGAGATGCAATAAAATCAAATCAAAATTTAGTAGATGTATTGGCTCAAAAATTTGCAGAAAAAGGCATTAGACTTAGCAAATATTTTGGTACAATAAGACAAGACGATAGTGAAATCATATCCAAACTTCTTGAACAAGAAAAAGACGCTGTTACTCGTGCCAAAGAAATAATTAGCAACAGAGTTAACCAATACGGGGTTTCCGAACCAACCATTCAGAAACAAGGCGCACGAAGATTAATTATTGAATTACCCGGTGTTGCAAAAGAAGAAGAAGCAAAAAAACTTTTGCAAGGCAGTGCCCTACTTGAATTTAAACTTTTAATGGATCCTCAGTTTACTCTTCCAATAGTTCAAAAAATTGATGAAGTATTAGCCGGAAACGATTCCACCAATATTGCAAATAAAGATTCGTTAAATAAAAACATGGATGAAGAAACATTTAAAAGATTACATCCTTTCCTTTCTATTGCAATGTTGAACCAACAAAGCGGAACAGCCGATCTTTATGTTTATGAAAAGAATAAAGCAAAAGTATTAAATTATCTTTCAAAACCTGAAGTTAAAAATGTTATTCCTGATAATGTTGAGTTTGTATTTTCGGCAAAACCCCTATCAGAAAAAGACCCTCAAAAAACTTACAGGTTGTTTTTACTAAACAAAACTCCTGAACTTACCGGTGGCGTTATCACAGATGCAATGGCAAATATTAGCTCTCAAAACAGCCAACCGATTGTAACCATGGAAATGAATTCCGATGGTGCCCGCGAATGGGCTAGAATTACAGGTGCAAATGTTGGAAAAAGAATTGCCGTAGTGCTTGACGGTTTTGTTTACACTGCCCCTGTTATTAAAGGCAAAATACCCGGTGGACATACAATGATTGAGGGTATGGCAAACCTTGAAGAAGCTAAATTAATTGAAATCGTGCTTAAAGCCGGTGCCTTACCTGCACCTGTTAATATTATTGAAGAAAGAACCGTAGGGCCATCATTAGGACAGGATTCAATTAAACAAGGATTAAATTCCGCTTTAATTGGATTTGTATTGGTTGCCATATTTATGATTATTTATTATAAAAAAGGTGGTACCGTAGCTGATTTAGCTTTAGTATTTACATTAATTTTTATAATGGGAATTTTAGCTGCATTCCAAGCCACCTTAACTTTACCCGGTATTGCCGGTATTATTCTAACAATCGGTATGGCGGTGGATGCTAACGTGCTCATCTATGAAAGAATTCGTGAAGAATTAAGAACAGGAAAAACTGTTAGAGCAGCTATTGACAGTGGTTTTTTAAATTCTTATTCAGCAATTTTTGACTCTAACATTACTACATTCTTTACCGGAATTATTTTGTATCAATTCGGAAGCGGCCCAATTCAAGGCTTTGCTTTAACTTTGATGATTGGTATTGTTTGTAGTTTATTCAGTGCGATGGTTATTACTCGCTTAGTATTTGAATTAATGGTTAATAAAGGAAATAAATTGAACCTTGGATAGGTTTAATAAGGAGACAGAAATATGAGATTCTTTGATGATTTAAATTTAGATTTCTTAGGAAAGAGAAAAATATTTTATGGTGTTTCTGCTATTCTATTCTTATTAGGCCTATTTAGTTTTTTTACCAGAGGCCTTCAATTAGGAATTGACTTTAAAGGTGGTACAGAAATAGCATTAAGTTTTGAAAAAGATGTCAACATCTCGGAAATGAGAGAAAACATTAACCAACTAAATCTAGGAAACACAGAAGTGAAAACTTTTGGTGGCTCAAAAGGAATTTTGGTTAGAACAGAATTACAAGAAATTCCTGATGAAATTTTACCAAAAGTTGTAGAAGCAGTTGAAAAAGCAATTGTTAAATTAAAAGGCAATGTTGAAAAGAAGGTAATTGAAAAAACTAACACCAAAATTGTTTTACAATTACCCAATAACGAAATTGTACGGGAATTATCCAATAAACTTTCTAGCGAAGGCTTCCAAGCTTCACCTGCCTCTCTCGAAGAAGGAAATAGAAACTTGGTTGTATCTATTGGTATCGCAGATTGGATTGAAGAAAACTTATTGGTAAAATATCCCGACAATAAATTCAAAATATTGAAAGAAGATCACGTAGGTCCCAAAATAGGTAATGAATTAAAAACAGATGCTATTATTGCTGTATTCTTTTCCTTGGTGGTTATATTAATCTACTTAGGATTTAGATTTAAATTTGTTTTTGCATTATCTGCTGTTATAACATTGTTCCATGATGTTATAATTACTTTGGGCGTATTTTCACTTTTATATGGCTTAATACCGGGCTTGAACCTTGAAATATCTGCTGCCGTTGTTGCAGCCTTTCTAGCGCTGGTTGGATATTCAATTAATGATACTGTGGTTGTTTTTGATAGAATTAGAGAAGAAATGAAAATTCACAAAACCGCCCCTTTAATTGATAATATGAATAAAGCAATAAACAAAACCATGAGAAGAACTATTATCACTAGTGTTACTACATTAATAACAGTAACAATACTATTGTTCTTTGGTGGTGAAGTATTAAGAGGTTTTGCCTTTACATTATTCTTTGGTATTATTATAGGAACATATTCTTCAATATTTGTTTCAAGTTCATTTGTTTTAGAATATGCAAAGAAAAAATCGCGACGAATTGAATTTTAATTTTAGCATTAAATAACCCGATATTCAAAATATCGGGTTTTTTATTAAATCTTATAAAATACTAATTATAAAACCATATAAGAAAAACTTGATTCCGCAGAATTTAATATTTTCCCATTCGAATCGTAAGTACCGGAATATGCAGAAAACAATTTTTTATCATTCACTTCTTTCTTTTCTTTTTGTAATTCTGCTTTAGCTTTAATTTCCATATTCGAAGCTTGCGTAGCAACTGCTCTATCCTTTGGAGAAGGATTCATTGGTGCTAAAGCAGCGCGTTTAATTTTTTTTGCTTTATCGATTGTTGCTTTAGGATTATTTGGCACTTCCGACGTATCGATTTGTACATTACCACCAATAGCATACCGTTTACCGTCAGGACCAATTTTATACTTATAATTTGGCCCGCCATTAGCTAAAGTACCGGCTGCCCTAATATGTGCCTCTTCATGCTGCCTAACTTCCGCATCTCTTTTCTTAAGCTTTTCTACTATTCTTTTTTCTTTCTCAGTTAACTCTTTCCCACTTATTGCATCTTCAACCCCATTAACGTTTTTAAACTGTGCTTCCTTACCTTTATTGGTCATAGTGAGGTATTGCTTCTGATATGCTAAAGCCTTTGAATTTGCAGCTAATGTGCTTTGGGAATATTTAATAGTCATGAAATCCATTTCATCCTAACTAAATCCTTTTAACTAACTTAATTATCGTTAAAATAAATCAAAAATTCAACTTTTTGCGCAATTTAATTTGAAATTCACTACCTTCGCCTAATTTACTTTTTAAACAAATTTCCGCTTTGTGTGCTTTAATGATGTGCTTTACAATTGCTAACCCCAAGCCTGTACCACCTACTTTCTTACTTCTATCCTTATCTACCCTAAAAAATCTTTCAAATATTTTTTTATGATTTATAGATGCTATTCCTATTCCGGTATCAACAATTCTTATAACAACAAATTCTTCCGTTTCATCCAAGACTATTGTTACTGAACCCATTTCCGTATATTTTATCGCATTTTGAATTAAATTCACAAATACTTGTTTCAATCTTTTTCTATCGCCATATATCTTCTGTTCATTTTTAGAATACTCAACATTAAGTTTTAGATTTTTTTTACTCACCATAGGAGCGAAATATTCTAAAAGATCATCAAAGATTTCATGCGCGAAAAACTCTTCCGGTTTTAGTTTCATTTCACCGGATTCAAGCATTGAAATATCGATTAAATCATTTAATAATTCATCAAGATTTTTTACCTGCCTATATGCATTTGTCAAAAATTTACGATTCACTTTCGGATTGTCTAATGCTCCATTTAATAATGTTTCCAAATAACCTTGAATAGCAAATAACGGTGTCCTTATTTCATGCGAAACATTACCCAAAAATCGGGAACGCATTATTTCTAATTTCTTTAATCTCTTTTTTGAATCTTTGTTTTTTCTTATTAGTTTTTTTAATTCTATTTCAATTAATTTTAATTCATCACTTAAGTCAACTTGCTCGTTCTCCAATACTTTTTGATTCCTGATTTTATGCAGTACTTTGTAGATTCTTTGCAAATTGCTATTATAATTGAATCCTAAATAGTTTAAACTAAAAATATTTACTAACATGAAAAAAGTAATGGAAATAAAATATAAATTTTGTAATTCCGTAACATTAAAAAAATATAAAGATAAAAAAACAATGAACAGCGAAACGTTTAATATCAAAAAAACTATGAAATTCTTTTTCCCAAATTTTATTTTCCCAAAGTTTCTATTCATTTTTAAGTTTATATCCAATTCCCTTGATAGTTTCAATCATATTAGCATATTCCCCTAACTTTTCACGAATTTTTCTCACGTGTACATCAACTGTTCTTTCAACAACATAAACATCCGGTCCCCAAACCGAATCTAAAAGTTGCGCTCTGGAAAAAACTCTTCCCGGTTTTGATGCCAAAAGTTTTAGAATCAAAAATTCTTTTTTCGGGAAGAAAATTTGATTTTCACCAACACTAACCGTGTGATTTTCAATATTTATTTTTATGTGCCCAATATTTATAATTTCGTTTTCTGTTTTTTTTTCTATTTTATTTCCCCTGAGATTCGCATTTATTCTGGCTATAAACTTTTTCGTGGAAACCGGTTTAGAAATAAAATCATTAGCTCCGATATTTAATCCAAGTATTTCATCATTTTCATTTGATTTGGCTGTCAGAAAAATTATAGGCGTTGTTTTAAAATCTTCAATTTCTCTAATTCTTTTGCAAGTTTCATATCCATCCATATTAGGCATCATCACATCAAGTACAATTAAATCTGGATTAAAAGAGAGTTTCTCCAAAGCTATTTTTCCATTTTCCGCAATTACAACTTCAAATCCTTCTTCTTCCAAATTATATTGTAGGAATTCAAGAATATCTTCTTCGTCATCAACAAGTAATATTTTAGTTTTCATAATTTAATTTTTAAAAAAATCTTTAATCTGACAAGCAATTCCTTCAGCATCTATTTTTAATAATCTGTATAACTCTTTTTGCGTACCATGCTCAACAAAATTATCGGGTAAACCAATTTTCAATAATTCACAGTTTAAATTATTTTCCGAAATCATTTCAGCAATTGAAGAGCCAAACCCACCAACAATACTATTCTCTTCAACTGTTACAACTTTTTCAAATTTGGAAAGTAAATCCAGAATCTTATTTTCATTCAACGGCTTAATTGTTCGAACATCAACAATCATGGGATTTATATTTTCCTTACTCAATTCTGCTATTGCAGAAGTAGCATGGTTGCTCATTGTTCCAACCGATAAAACCAAAAGATCACTACCATTATTTAGAATCTCATATTCGCCAATATTAATATGGGTAAAACCATTTTCTATTTTTAATCCGATTGCACTCCCACGCGGATACCTAATTGCAACCAGACCATCACAATGGTAGATTGCAGTAAACAACATGTTTCTTAATTCAATTTCATTCCGCGGAGCAAGTATTGTCATTCCGGGAATGGTTCTCAAATATGACAAATCAAAACTTCCGTGATGCGTTGGTCCATCGGCTCCTACTAATCCTGCTCTATCAATTGCAAAAATCACATGTAAATTTTGCAAAGCAATATCATGAATAATTTGGTCATACGTTCGTTGTAAAAAAGTTGAATAGATTGAAACAACGGGTATAATACCTTCGGTTGCCATTCCGGCGGCAAAAGTAACTGCGTGTTCTTCGGCAATACCAACATCATAAAAATTTTCAGGAAAATCTTTCTGTAAAATATCCAAACCGGTACCACTTGGCATTGCTGCAGTTATTCCAATTACGCTTTTATCCTTTTCCACAATTTGTGTAATCGCTTTTCCGAATACAGATGTAAATGAGGGAATTGTTGAAGGCTTCTTTAATGCTTTTCCCGTAATTTTATCAAATGGAGTTGTTCCGTGTAACTTCTGAGAATCACCTTCAGCCGGTTTATATCCTTTCCCTTTTTCAGTTAATACATGCACTAAAACAGGGCCATTTATTAATTTAACTTTCTCAAATATTTTTATTAATTGCTGAATATTATGACCATTAAACGGCCCGAAATATTTAAAGCCCAAAGCTTCGAAAAGCATTCCGGGAGTTATAATTGATTTTATTCCTGACTCCAATCTTGAAGCTACTTTTCTAATTCTATCGCCAAAGTTATCCAATTTGCCGGTTAGTTCCCATATTGCGCCTTTCACTTTATTATAGCTTGGGCGTGCTAATGCATCGGAAAAATAATTTGAAAATTGCCAAACATTTTCGGCAATTGACATATTATTATCATTTAGAACAACAGTTAAATTGCTTTTTAATACTCCCGAATTATTTAGAGCCTCATAAGCCATTCCACCGGTCATTGAACCATCGCCAATAATTGCTACAACTTTTTTATTTTCCTTTTTTTGTTTTATTGCTTCTGCAATACCCAATGCGGCAGAAATTGATGTTGAAGCATGTCCTGCACCAAAGGCATCATATTGGCTTTCTGTTCTTTTCAGAAACCCGCTTAAACCGTTTAACTGTCTGATAGTATTTAATTTGTCTCTTCTTCCGGTAATAATTTTATGAGGATAAGCCTGATGCCCAACATCCCAAACTAATTTATCGTTAGGAGTATTATAAACTTTATGCAGCGCAACTGTTAATTCTACAGCACCTAATCCTCCGCCAAAATGGCCTCCGGTTTGCGATATTATTTCTATCATATATTCTCTAATTTCCGAACATAATAATTTTAATTCGGAAATTTTCATATTCCTAATATCGCTTGGCGAATCAACATTAAACAGTAATTTATATTGTGATTTATCTAACATATTCTATTCAACCGTTTTAATTTTATCAAAAGTACTTACCGAGTCATTTAAAGATTTTTTCAATTCGGTTATTTTTAATTCCGCATTATGAATTTTATCATAACAAAATTTAGTAATTTCAACACCCTCTTCATAAAACTTAATCGAATCATCCAGTGATATTGAAGCAGAATCCAACAGAGTTGATATTTCTTCCAATCTTTTTAAGGCTTCTTCAAAATTTTTGTATTTCTTTTTACTCATATTAATTTATTTCCATTTTCCCGTCATTAAATTGAATTTCAAATTTCGTTTTAGTGTCAAGCTTTTTTACTGATTTAATAATACGCTCATGTTGCCTAACTATTGCAAAACCTTTGCTTAATACATGTTTGATATCATTCGAATCAATTTTTAACTTTAACAAATCTAACTTATTTTTTCTATTTACAAAACTACTATTAATTTTAGT
>CAZCBD010000059.1:0-13892 GCA_964496755.1 uncultured Melioribacteraceae bacterium | reverse complement strand
GAAGTTTGAAAGATGTTATTACTCAACTCGAACCCGGTTTATTTAAGAAAGTAACTGCAGTAGATATTAAAGATTTTGAATTGCTTGTAAGTCTAGGAGTGTTTAATAATACACTAATGAATGATGCTGTTTATAAATTCAAAAGATATGAAGATGCGAGTTTAAAATATATGGGAATTAATAAGCATGAAGGTGAAGATGTTGGTTTATGGGAAACAACAATAAGTTCGGATGATTATATAGAATTAGTAGAAAATGAATAATGCCGATACACAGCCATAAGCAATGCGGGCAAAAATGCTAAATATAAACATTGTAATTGCAAATAATAATTAGTAGTAAATTGAACGTTTGATGTTTTAAAACGTCCAACGCCATATATACTTGCCGTTTTAGATTGGTAAAAACTTACAACCGAATCATCTCTACAAACAAATCTGGAGGTTTTATGAATGGAAGTTTTATGACGGAAAATAAAATAAAAGTATTTTATAATACTATAAAAGTATTTTTGTTATTCTTACTACTAAACCAATGCGCAAATCAAGAATCATATATTATTGAAAAAAAGGACGGGGTAAAAATTATTCACAATAAATATCCCACATTAAAAAAAAATCCCATATCACTAAAGTTTGTCAGACAATTTGGCAAAATTGAAACCGAAAACAAAAATCTCTGGCTGGCTGAACCTTTAAGTATCGTGGTTGATTCACAAAATAATCTTTACATTTTTGATAATGAATTGCATAGTGTTAAAAAATTTGACGTGAACGGTAATTATTTAAAAACATTCGGCAAAATGGGAAAGGGTCCCGGAGAATTTTCATATATAATTAATTTTGAAATTGATGAAAATGATAAAATCTATATCGGAAATACATACGGACGAGTACAAATTTTCGATACTGAAGGGAATTATTGTAACGAATTCAAATTGAAAAACCCTTTTTCATTTTTTAAAGTCATAAACTCCGAACTATTATTAGTAAATAAAATTAACAACTCAAATGAATATTTATTACATGTTACCGACCATAGAGGCAATATCATCAGAAGTTTCTGCAAGATGGAACCTTGTCATAATCAAAAAGAAGTTAAATTTTTAAACAAAATTTCTTTTTGCAAAGATGGATTGAATAACTTTTACATAAGCTTTAACTCACAAAACAGAATAGAAAAAATTTCTCCAAACGGCAAAATGCTTTTTAAAGCTGATAGAACCTTAAACTATAATATATCTTTTCAACAAAACGGTTACAAAACATTAAACACCGGAACTAAAGCTATTAAAATACCTAAGTTCCAATATTCTTATGTTACACGAGATATAGGAACTGATCATAAAAATCGTCTCTGGCTCATCACATTCAAAAAACAACCGGATAAAAATTCAACTGTTGATGATATTCCCAAAATATTAAAATTCGAAGTTTATAATCAGGATGGAATACTATTATGTGAATTTCCGGTACCGAAAATATCTTTCGATTCCATTCGCATTTATGGTGATAGAGTATTCTTTATAGATCCCCATAAAAATGCTTGCGTATACGAATACAAAATAATGGAAATCTGAAATTAATAAACAACCGACAAAAACTATTACTATTTAAATGCCGATAAAAAAGGAAACTGAACAAGGAATATTAGGAATAAAAGTATTAATTTTTTAGTTTTATATTTTGCATAAACTAAAAACAAGCTCAATGTTAACAGTAGTTATTATAATGATGGCAGGAATGCTTATAGGTTACAGTATAAAAAATCGAAAGAAACTTATTAAATCTGTTGATTCAATAATTTCATGGTTAATTTATCTTCTTCTTTTTGTATTAGGTGCATCCGTAGGATTTAATAAAGTAATCTTGAACAATATAGATGCTATTTTACTAAAAGTAATTTTATTAACAGTAGGCGCTGTTGCAGGAAGTGTGATTGTATCCTATTTTATCTACACTTTATTTTTTAAGAGATATGAAAAATAGTTTAATTATAGTTACTTTTTTTGTTTGCGGAATAGTACTAAGCATATTTTCACTATTACCTGATTTTCTTGTAGAAACAGATTTTAGTACCTATGTGCTTTATATACTCATGTTTTTTGTTGGTATTAGTATTGGAGCAGATAAAAATGTTTTGAAAATATTAAAAGGAGCAAAACTTAAAATTGTACTTGTACCATTGACGGTAATTACAGGAACCTTAATCGGTGTTGGACTTATCTCATTTCTTATTCCGGATATTAATTTAAAAGAATCGCTAGCTGTAGGAGCAGGATTTGGCTACTATAGTTTGTCTAGTATTTTTATTAGCCAGCTACATAGCGAAATACTAGGGGTAATTGCATTATTATCAAATATTCTAAGGGAAATAATTACTCTGCTTACTACTCCAATACTTGTTAGATATTTTGGGAAATTAGCTCCAATTGCATCAGGTGGAGCTACTTCAATGGATACAACTTTACCGATAATTACAAAATTCACAGGAAAAGAGTATGCAATAATTGCAGTATTTAGTGGAATAATTTTAACAATTCTTGTTCCGTTTATTGTAACTTTTATTCTTACTTAAATCTGACAATAAAACCAATAATGCAATTAAAAATCACAAATATGAAAAAACAAATCAACTGTTAAAACAGAAATATACGATAATGGAAGTTTGAAATTAATAAACAACCGACAAAAACTATTACTATTTAAATGCCGGTAAAAAAGGAAACCGAACAATGGATAAAAAAAATAATAACAATACTTTCGTTATCAACAAACAAGGTATAAATTACTTAACAGACGAAATCGGAAAAATAAAAAAATTCAACCCTTGGCTAGCGGATATATTTTCTTTTACGTATGACAGAATAATGGAAAAAAACATCTTCCCGAAACTCTTTCACGGTAATATTACCAAACATTTTGAAATATTAAAAAAAGAATTTGAAAACATACATAATTTAAATGTTATTGAAATAGCAACCGGTAGTGGCACACTATCTAAGTATTTACCTAATAATAATAGATATGTAGGAATCGACATAAGCAAAGGATTGTTAAAGAAGGCTGTTTTTAGATTTAAAAAACACGGCTTCAAAAACTTTGAATTGTATAATACAAGTGCCGAAATATTACCTTTTCCCGATAATACATTCGATTTTTCAATATGCAATTTGTCTTTAAATTTTTTCGACAATATTGATTTGTTTTTGCAAGAACTAAAAAGAATATTGAAAATTAATTCAACTTTTTTTTGCTCTGTTCCTATCCCTGAAAGAAAACCGGAAAAGAGTAAAATTCGCGGAACACTTTATTCTGAAAAAGAATTAAATGGCCTTTTCGGGAAATATGGTTTCAAATTCGAAAAAAAAGAATATGAAAATGGTGCCGTATTATATTTTACAGCAATTTTAAAAGAAAAATAATCATTCCGAATTTCGATACACTTTATATATTTAATCACTAAATAAAGGATAACCAAGTGATAATAGACGGACATGCTCATGCTTCCGGAGATTTTCTAACATCCGAAAATATAATAAGTGATTTAGATAAACTTGGTGTTGACAAAGTGATTCTTGTTCCGGGAAAACCGGAAAGCAAAAAAAACTATCCGTTACCAAATTTAGCAAAAGCATTTCCAACAAAAAATATTGTTAAACTTACTAACTACCTAACAAAATTTGTTATAAAGCTTACAGGATCTATTAATCAAATTCCAAAAGGGAATGAATATATTTTTAATTTAACAAAACAAAACCGCGATAGAATATTACAATTTGTTTGGATTACTCAAAAAATAAAAAATCCCCTGAATTATCTGAATAAAAAACAAATTGACTGGAAATTCAAAGGTGTAAAATTACATCAATGCTGGGAAAACTATTCTATAAATTCCGATTTTTTTAGAACCATCGCAAAATGGACTGAGGAAAATAATATTCCACTATTTATACATTTATTTTCAGATACCGATGTAAAAAAAATAATTGAATACAAAAAGAATCACCCGAAATTGAAATTAATAATTGCTCATCTATTTGGAGTGGAATTATTTATAAAAGCCAATTATAAGGATGATAATTTATATTTCGATTCATCTACAATACAAGTAACTTCTACAAATAGATTGATGAAAACAATTAAATTTGTCGGGGCAAGTAATGTTTTGTTAGGTTCCGATACTCCGTACGGAAAAAACAATCTCAAAAAAAATATCGACAGAATAAAAAATCTTACAATCTCGAATAAAGAAAAAGAACTAATCCTCGGCGAAAATATGAAAAAAATATTAGACTTATAAAAACACAACTGCATTAGAATGCAAATATCTACACACACAATCAAATATTTACTACTACATAATCCGTTTTATAATTCTCTAATAATTATGCAACCCTTTATTAAAAACAATGACAGATTAAAACATATTTTACTTGAATATCGAAAATAATTTACATTTATTAGAATTTTAATTTATTTTGCCAAATAATGAAAAAACAAAATTCACACTACAAATATACAGGTCTGTTCAGATACAATTCAAAACAGCAAAACAAAAGATGAAAAATATAATAAAAGCAATTAACCTGACAAAAATATACGATCGGTTCACGGCCGTAAATAACATTTCATTTGAAGTACAAAAAGGAGAAATATTCGGATTTTTAGGGCCAAACGGAGCCGGCAAAACAACTACCATCAATATGCTTATCGGGATGGCTAAAATTTCATCGGGAGATATCTTTTTTAACGACGAAAATCTAACTAAAAACATAAAAAAAGCACAAGAAATAATTGGAGTTGTAGCCGACGAAAGCAATCTGTACGATGAAATGAGCGGATTTGAAAACTTATGTTTCTGCGGAGCTTTATACGGACTTTCAAAACCGACACGCGAAAAAAGAGCAAAAGAATTACTTGCAAACTTTCAGCTAACCGAAGCGGCAAACAAAAAATTTAAAGCATATTCCAAAGGCATGAAACGAAAACTAACAATTGCAGCCGCCTTAATACACAACCCTCTAATCTTATTTTTAGA
Source organism: uncultured Melioribacteraceae bacterium (assembly GCA_964496755.1). Classification (GTDB taxonomy): domain Bacteria; phylum Bacteroidota; class Ignavibacteria; order Ignavibacteriales; family Melioribacteraceae; genus CAZCBD01. The sequence goes on along the minus strand of CAZCBD010000059.1, from coordinate 8,852 downwards.
TGAACCAACAACCGGAATCGACGTTGCCAGCGTACGCCAAATACGCGATATGATAAAAAAACTAAACGAAACCGGAACAACCGTATTTTTAACCACCCACTATATTGAAGAAGCCGAAAGACTTTGCCACAGAGTAGCCTTTATAAACAAAGGAAAAATAATCCGAATTGATACCATTGCCAATCTGCTAAACGAAACCGAAGATGCAAACATTATCGAAGTTGTTTTTGAAACAAATACTTTTGATAAAAATGAATTGCTGCAAAAACTTAATCGAACATTTACAAACGTTGAATGCACTTTGAAAAATAATAATACAATAAAAATAATCAGTACCGAAAAAATTGACATTTCGCCTATTGTAGCATTTTTATCTTCGGAAAATATTTTTGTGACAGAAGCAAAAATAATTAAGCCTACATTAGAAGATGCATTTGTGAAAATGACAGGAATTGAAATCAATTTAATGAAAAAGGAAAAAGAGAAAAAATGAAATCTAATATTGCTTTTTGGAATATCCTTAAAAAAGACATGAAAAACTATTACCTAAAACCACCGAATATTAGTTGGGGAATAATTTTTCCTTTTGCATGGATGCTGATGATGTTTGTAAAAACCAAATCGGCTTTTCACATTGAAGAAGTCTTTCCGGGAATAGTGGGAATGTCAATTTTATTCGGAACCACTTCAATGCTTGCCGTAACAATTACATTCGAAAGAAAATCAAGATCATTCGAAAGATTATTGCTATCCCCGATCAGTTCCGAATTACTTATAACAGCAAAAATTGCAGGTGCAATTTTATTCGGGATTTTCAATAGTATGGCACCGGTTTTATTTTCCGTTCTTTATTTTAAGGCCACCGTCTTAAACTGGGGAATGCTAACTTTAGGGATAATCTTTCTATCAATTATATCAACGTTATTGGGATTATTTATATCGGTATCTGCAAAAGAAGTTTTTGAAGCACAAACTTACTCTAATTTTTTTCGATTTCCGATGATCTTTTTATGCGGACTATTTATTCCCATCGCTTCACTACCGGTTTTCATTCAACCCTTGTCCTATATTTTACCCGTTACTTATGGTGTAGATATTTTACGATTTGCCATTTCCGGTAATAATTCCCTACCAATAATTTTGGATTTATCATTGGTTATAGCATTTTGTATTACATTATTTTACGTAAGCTTATTAAACATAAAAAGAAAATGGATAAAATAATTAAACCCTTTTTGTTTTAGCAACATTCGTATTTTAACGTATTTGTTGTGCATCAGTGGCTCTGATATACTAATCAGCCACTTTTATGCATTTCCAAAATAATTTCCATAAGACGTAGAATCTTTTCATTATAATTTTTTCTGATAAGAATAAAAAACCCCGAAGCAAAAAGAGTAAAAGCAATTAAAAAGAAAACTCCCGCCAACCAAAAAGAAAAATCAATTGTACCGGCAACAATTCTTGCAATTAAAAAAGACATCCACAAAACACCAGCCACCATAGAACCAATTGCACCGATTTTACTATTTCTACTTTCAATTTTATTAATTTTCGCAATTTCCTTAATCAGAGATACTAATTTTTCATTTTCCATTTAACTCTATCCGATTTTTAATTTCTATAAAAAACACATTAATTCTTAATTTATTGATTTATTTTCTCATAAAACGACTTGTAATAATCGGTTAAATTATCCCAAAATAATTCCTCACTCCAATCTTTAATAAGATTGAAAGAATTATCAGAATTCACACGAATTAAAGGTTCATTAAATTCAGTTTGATTATTCAATTTGAAATCACAATTAATGTTCAACCGTTGCGAAATATTTACAGCAAATCTATTAGTAAAATCCCCCTGACTTTCAACAAAACCCGATGGGTTAATTTTCATAAAAGTTTCAAAAGATTCTGCTAAATTATTTAGAAAATACAAATAAACATCGGCAAGCAAATCTACAGGAATATTATCTCTAATATACTTAGGCGTATTTACAGAAGGCACATTTCCGGCAAGCCAATTTTTCATTAAATAATTTGTAAACCTCGGTTCTTCGAAAGGGCCAAAAGGATTAGGAATAACAAATTTACCCAGTTTAAGTCCATATTGTTCCGCTAAAAACCTAAACACTTGAAAAGTTAATCCCTTTGAAAGTCCGTACTTTGAAAATGCAAGTAAATCATTATTTCCAATGCCTTCATCATTTTCAAAAATACTACCGGTAAGTAAAATACTATTGCATCCGTTCTTTTTTAACGAAGAAAAAACAAGCTCAAGATTATTCGTGTTTTTTTCAAGAGCTTTTAAATAATCAAACTCATTACTTTTGTAATTAGTTACATCTGCCAAATGATGACAATAAACATTAAAATTATGTTTATTTAATGTTTGGATAAACTCCTTGCTACCAAATACCATATTAAACAAAGGATTTGATATTTTTACAATTTCATCAACTCGTGATTTTCTAATTCCCTCGTATTGATTTTGGTTTTTAGTAAAAACAGTAAAAACCTCATGACCATTTTCAACTAATTTTTTCACAAACCAATAGCCGGTAAAAGAAGATGCACCCGTAAAAAGAATTTTCATATTGAAACTCAATTAATTTAGAAAATTATTTCAGTTAGTAATTCCGTTAGCTTTAGAGCAAATAACTTTAGAGCAAATAATTTTAGAACAAATGGTAATCTTCATTAAAATCGGGATGATTTTTATCTTTATCCGAAATAATTTTAGGCTCAAAAGGTAGCTGAACATTAAATTTCGGATCATTCCACCTAATACCTCTTTCATGTTCCGGGGAATAAAATTCGGTAACCAAATAAAGTGCTTCGGTATTATCTTCGAGACTTAAAAATCCATGAGCAAACCCTTTCGGCACATAAAGCATAGTTCTGTTTTCGGCCGAAAGTTCAATACCAAAAGATTGACCAAAAGTGGAAGAATCTTTGCGCATATCAAGAATAAAATCATACAAAGCACCTTTAATGCAGCGTACAATTTTAGTTTCGCTTTTTGGGGGTATTTGGTAATGCATTCCACGCAAAGTTCCTTTTTCAGCACTTAGGGAATTATTAATTTGCACAATTTTATTATCGAGTCCTATTTTTGCATATTCGTTAACACAAAAATATCTGGCAAAAAAACCTCGTTCATCGCCACGTTTTTCAAGCTCGATAACGTAAGCATCATTAAGCGGAGTTTTAATAAATTTCATTTTTCACCTACACTTTAATTTTATCTATTTGTTTTTTTAAAGTACGAAGCCTAACATATTTATCACCCTCAAAATCTGCTAAACTGAAATCAGCGTCATTATATTTTTTGAAAAGTTCTTCCATTCCAGATTTCAGATTATATTGCAATTTAAAATCAGGAAGTAATTTATTTAACAAATCGAATTTTACTTTATAATTTCTAGGATCGGCACCAACTTCGCCTGTAAAAACAATATTAGCTTCGGGCAAAAGATTTTGTACCATATCGGCAACATCTTTCACTTGATAATTTTCTTTGTTGCCGCCAATATTCACTGCTTTATTGTGAACAATTTCTTTGTCGGCTTCAAAAAAAGCAACAAAAGCGCGCGCAATGTCTCTGCAATGAATTAAAGGTCTCCAAGGAGTTCCGTCGCTCATAATTCTAATTTCACCTTTTGCCAATGCACAAGCCAAAAGATTATTCACTACCAAATCGATTCTAAGCATCGGAGAATATCCGTAGGCAGTTGAATTACGCAAAAAAGACGGGGAAAAATTATTATCGGCCATCTTGGAAATAGCTTCTTCGGCGGCAATTTTAGATTCCGCATATGCTGAAACGGGATTAAAATTTGCTGTTTCATCTAAATCAAGCTTCTCGCCTTTGCCGTAAATTGAGCAACTGCTTGAAAATAAAAATCTTTTAACTCCGGCTTCTTTTGCTAATTTTGCTAAATTAATTGACCCTTCTCTATTAATACTATATGTTAATTCCGGATTTAAGTCACCCATCGGGTCATTTGAAATTGCCGCAAGATGCATAACACAATCTACGGTTTGCAAATCTTCTTTTTTTAAATCACGAATGTCACCGATAATTTCTTTATCCGGTTTTATATAGTCGCTAAATTCACAACCTTCAAATAAGTTCAAATCGCACCCAACAACTTCGTAACCTTTATTTTTAAGTAATTCAACTAAATGAGTACCTATATAACCTCTGTGTCCGGTAACTAAAATTTTCATTTTTATCTCCGATTTTTATTATAATTTCTTTGCCGTCATTTTAGTTTTACAATTTTAATTTTACAATTTCCGCATTATAATTTCCAAGGTGCTTTGTTTTGTACCCATAAATCATTTAGATAATCGCGATCGCGTTGAGTATCCATACAACCCCAAAATCCATCATGTTTATACATATTCAATTGTTTGTCGCGCGCCAAATTAACCAATGGTTTTCTTTCAAGAATACAGTTTTCATCTTTATCTAAATAGTTTAAAAAATCTTTATTGAAAAAGAAATAACCGCCATTAATCCAATTTTGTTTGAAATCGGGTTTTTCTTCAAATTCAATCACATTTTCATTTTCAAGTTTTAATTCACCAAATCTTGAAGGTGGATTTACTCCTAAAACAGTACCGATTTTTTTAGTATTTATATGAAAATTAAATTCATCTTCCAAATTAGCATTCGTTAAACCATCGCCATAAGTTACTCCGAAATATTCAGCTCCATTAAGATATTTTTCTGTTGCCATAGCAATTCTGGCACCTGTCATTGTCAGTTCGCCGGTATAAGCCAAAGTAACTTCCCAATCCAAATTATGATCGTAGGAATGTACCGTCATGTTATTTGTTTTAAGATCAACAGTGAAATCGCTGTTCATTTGCGCATAATTCAGGAAATATGATTTTATAACTTCAGCTTTAAATCCCAAGCACAAAACAAATTTTTTAAACCCAAAATTCCTATAGTATTTTAGAATATGCCAAACAATTGGATAATTTCCGATGGGAACCATTGGTTTTGGGATAAACTCCGTCATTTCTTTTAACCTTGTTCCCAAACCACCACAAAGAACAAAAATTGGAGTTTCAGATATTTTTTGCATTTATAACCTCTGGATTTTTATTCATTATTTTTGTTTATCATTTCTATTTTATTTCTCAAATTCAAAATCATTTGTTTATCAATACCCAAAACATTATTTCCGGCATTAATTTCATTTAAACACCTGCTTAAATAATAATCCGAATATTCTAAATTGGAATTATTTAAATAAATTTCCGCTCTTTCAAGATTTTCAGCAGCTTTATCTTTTCGTAAAGGAAACTCAATATATTTTGCTTTAATTGGTTTGCCATTGAGCCAAATTTCATCGGGAGTAGCTCCCCATTTCGAAATAAATTTATTTTTATTTTTTTCGAGTAAAATTTCATAAGGATTGTTTTCTAAGGATTGGAAACTAACCGAACCGAAATGATGAACGAAAACCGATAATGCAATTTTTGTTTTATAACCGGCTATTTGAGCACGCAAACAAAAATCATCATCTTCATAATTTCCCGGGGTAAAGAATTCTTCTAATCCACCTATTTTTTCAATTACATTTCTTTTGATTAAAGTACACAAAAATGCTACTCTGGGAAAATCGAACGTCTTTCCTTTGTTAAGATTGTAAACTTTTTCGGCATATACTTCCATATCACTTAAATTGTTATAATCTGCATTTTTATCCAATTGAACTCCGCTTACTTTATTTGATACGGGTCCAACAATTCCGATTTGCTCATCACTTTCCGCAACATTTAATAACTCATCGAGCCAATGTTTATTTACTAAAACATCATTATTTAACACAATAATATATTCACCCAAAGCTTCTTTAAAACCAATATTAATTGCCATTGGGAAACCTAAATTTTTATCATTTTTGATTATTCTAACACTAGTATGGTGCGAAAGTAATTTTTCATACGTACCGTCGGTAGATGCATTATCAATTATTAAAATTTCGTAATTATAATTTGTGTGTTTATTAATAGCCTCAACACATTGTTCAGTATAATCATATTTATTAAATACCGGAATAATTATGCTAACTTTTGGAGGTTCGGGGTTATTCAAAGCTCTTTTTGATAAAAATTGATTTTTGTTTTCAAAACTCATTACATGTTTAATTCTTTTTGAAGCCGCTTCGGTTGAAAACAATTTTTCAATTAACTTTTTGCCGTTATTACTAAAGCGATTCCAAGTTTCTTCATTAAAATAGAGATCAATAACTTTGTCGGCAAATTCAGCGGGATCATCAGCCACATAAGCATGAACATTATTTTCAATAAACATTCCCTCTGCCCCAACAGTAGTTGTTACAATTGGTAATCCATTCGAAAACGCTTCACCAACCTTACCTTTAACACCGGCACCATATCTTAGCGGTACAACTTCAATTCTACATTTATCGAGATATTCTTTAGAATCCGGTACCCATCCCGTAACAATCACATCGTCTGAATTAAGAGCCAGTATTTCCGGTTTTGGGTTGCTGCCTACAACATAAAATTTTATATCCTTAATTTTTCTTTTGATTAGCGGAAAAATATTTTCAACAAAAAATAATACGGCATTTACATTCGGGGGATGATTGAAACCGCCAATAAACATAATATCTTTTCTTTCGGAAAATGAGGGTTGCTCTTTTCTGATCGGGTGAATATTACTCATCAAAAATACGGGTTTATCGGGAAAATGTTTTTTCAATAACTCAACTTCTTTAAGACTAACCGCAGTTAAGCAATCGGCTTTTTCGTAAGTTTTTAATTCTATTTTTTTAACTTCATTTGCTTCTTTCAACAATTCTTTATTATCATAAAGTTCTGCTTCCCGTTGTTTGCGTAAATAATGAATATCTACCGAATCAATTAAAATAGGAGTATTCGGTTGTACTTTTTTCAATTCATCAATAAAATAATCGGCTACCCAATAAAAACATATGTAAATTAAGTCGATTTTCCTTTCCTTAATTTTCGTGTATGAAATTATGTCTTGAATAACCGTATTAACCGCGTCGGTTTTTCTAATTGACCACCATTGCTCATAATTTAAATGGATTAATTCAACTCCTCTAAGTTGTAAATTTTTCAGATGCTTAAGGGCAACCTTATCTAATTTGGCACCGGTTAAATATGCATATGTAACTTTATAACCAAGCTTCAGCATTTCCTCTACGGTATTATACATTTTCAGCACACCGGAAGCTCTATCCGGAAGTGGCGGAGCATCATCAACAATCAGCACTCTTTTGGTATATTTTGTTCTATCGGAAGCAGCTAATAATTCGCTGCTATCTTTTTTCTGATTTTTTAATTCCTTTTCCCATTTCTTTTGAAATTTCGGTCTATTTGCTATTTGATGTTTTTTGTACCCGACGCCTGTATCAACTCCGTTTGTAATTCCTTCATAATGTATAATTTTAGAATGTGGACAATAATAAACTTTATAGCCCATTTTTCTAACGGCAAAACATAAATCGGTATCTTCATAGTAAGCCGGATAAAACAACATATCGAAACCGCCGATTTTATGGAATAGGTCTGTCTTTACCATTAAAGATGCTCCCGAACAATAATCAACTTCTCGCACAAAATTGTAAAGAGATAAGTTGGGTATTTCATTTCTACCATAGTTCCAACCGCTTGCATCTTGAAATACAATGCCGCCGGCTTCTTGTAAAGTACCGTTGGGAAACACAAGCATTGAGCCTACGGCTCCGGCATCAGGATAAAGCACAAATGTGTTGTAAAGGCTAATTAACCAATCGGCCATAACTTCAGTATCATTATTCAGAAAAATTAAATAATCGCCTTTAGCATGTTTAACAGCCTCGTTATTTCCGCCGATAAATCCTTTATTACTGTTGTTTCTTACAAATTTAATTTTATTACCGTAGGTTTCTAAATAGACCGGGGTTTCATCAATTGACGCATTATCATAAACAATCAGCTCGAAATTTTCATAATTCGTATTTTTTAAAATCGATTTAATGCACTTTTGTGTGTAATGTAATTTATTATAACAAAGTAAAATTATTGAAATAAGAGGAAGTTTGCTTTTATTTTCTTGATTTAATTCTTGCTCATTTAATTTATCTATTAAGTTGCAAATGGGGTGTAATATTTGTGTTTCGGAAGGTAAAGCAGTATAAAAATTTGCAAAATACTTAAGCGCACCTTTAATATTAGATTCAGCACTTTCAAGTTTAGCTTTAATTATATAAAAATATGGATTTATCTCTTTTTCTCGGATATTGTCAATTATTTGTTTAACATCCGAAAGTTTACCCTGATAAAAAAGTATCATAAGTAAGGTAAAAATCAATTCATTTTTTATTGTAATTTCAGTTTCGGATTCAATTAAATTTTTCAAATAATTGATTGCTTCGGAATATTTCTCTTCATTCATAAGTTGCTGTAAATTATCTTTAATTTTATCAGCATAATTCATATTACAACTCCATAAAAATTCTAATTATACTTAAAATCCGCTTATTATTTAGTGGCCACAAAAAATATTTGTTCTTCACCTAAATAAGCATATTTATTCGAATAAACTAAAAGTGCTTTTATATCTTTAAATCCGATTTTTTTTAATTCATCCAATAAGACCCATCCAAAGTGATAAAAACATAAAGAACCATTATCCGAATTCATAGGATCACCATGAATTTCCGGCGGTAATAAATGCTCAATTTCACCTTTGGAATTTATTTTTGCTCTAACTGAATTTTCATAACTATTTTTATCAAAAGGCACCGAAAAAAACAATTTTCCGTTTTTTTTCAGCACTCTGTAAGTTTCTTCCAA
>CAZCBD010000058.1:0-13991 GCA_964496755.1 uncultured Melioribacteraceae bacterium | reverse complement strand
AGAAATTAATGAAAAACAATTAATTGAACTTAGAGACAAATTAAAATTAAAAGAAAATATTACTGTAAATGAAAACGGTTTTTTAAATGGTAAATCATTACGATTCAAAAATGAACCGGTACGCCATAAAGTACTTGATATGATTGGAGATTTAGCATTAATAGGAGCCCCTATAAAAGCTCAGATTTTAGCCGCACGCCCGGGGCACCAAGCAAATGTTGAGTTTGCAAAAAAAATCAGAAAATTATATCAACAAAAAAAGTTGGTAAAAAAATACCAGCACGTAAAAAAGGAAGGTATAATATTCGACATAAATGCAATTATGAAAATTTTACCCCACCGCTACCCTTTCCTATTGGTTGATAAAATTGTGGAATTGGAATTAGGAAAAAAAGTTGTCGGTATAAAATCCGTAACAATGAACGAACCTCATTTTACAGGCCATTTCCCAAGCGAACCTATTATGCCGGGAGTTTTAATTGTTGAAGCTATGGCGCAAACAGGTGGAATTTTGATGCTTAACTCAATACCTGAACCGGAAGAAAAACTTGTTCTATTTATGCAAATTAATAATGTGAAATTTAGAAAACCCGTTGTACCGGGAGACCAACTTGTAATGGAAGTTGAATTACTTAACCAAAAAAGAAATATAATAATGATGTCAGCCAAAGCATATGTTGATAACAATTTAGTATCCGAAGCTGATTTTATGGCTGCTATTGTTGACCGAAACAGAAACGATAAATAATTTGGAATTAGAAATGAATTTAATACATCCCTCTGCTATTGTTAGTCCTAATGCTGAACTTGCTGAAAATGTTCAGGTTGGACCTTTTACAATTATTGAAGACAATGTTAAAATTGGTAAAAATACAATTATCGGACCTCACGTATGCATTTATAACGGAGCTCGAATTGGCGAAAACGTAAAGATCTTTCAAGGAGCTTCTGTTTCAAATCTACCACAGGATTTAAAATTTAAAGACGGTGATTCATTATTTTATATCGGAAACAATACCACAATCAGAGAATTTTGCACTTTACACAAAGGTACTGATGCTACAGGGAAAAGCTCGATTGGTGAAAATTGTTTATTGATGGCTTATGCTCATGTTGCACACGATTGCCAAATAGGCAACAATGTAATTTTAGCTAATGCTGTTCAAATAGGCGGGCATGCAATTCTTGAAGACTGGGTTATTGTTGGCGGCTCAACCCCAATCCATCAATTCAGCAAAGTTGGCAAACATTCGATGATCGGAGGTGGCTTAAGAATTGTTAATGACGTACCTCCATTTGTGATGGCTAATTATATGCCTTTGCGATTTGCAGGATTAAATGTACTTGGGTTAAGAAGACGCGGTTTTTCGAACGAACAAATTATGACAATTAAAGAAGCATATAGAATACTTTACCGCGACGGATTAAATTATTCTCAGGCATGTGAAAAACTTCTTAATCTTTACCCCGAAAACAAAGATATTCAAGAAATAGTATCCTTTGTAAAAAATAGTGACCGAGGAATTATAAAAGGAAAGTAGTAATTAAGGAAAGTTAAATAAATGAATTGGAAATTTATAAATAGTGGTTTCAGCTCCGGTAAGTATAATATGGATTTTGATTTGAAACTAACAGAAAAATGTAATTCAACTACTTCTTTTTTTAGGCTTTACCGATGGAAACCATATTGTATATCCCTTGGGGCAAATCAAAAATTTGAAGATATTAATTTGATTAGAGCCAAGCAAGATAATTTAGATGTTGTAAAACGCCCTACGGGTGGTCGTGCCATTCTTCATGCCGAAGAAATTACTTACTCGGCAGTGATGCCTCTTGGAAGCGGTTTGTCGAATCGAGAAATTTACACAAAAATTTCTGAAGCTTTAGTTAGAGGACTAAAAATTTATAATTCGAAATTAGAAAATGTGGAACTTGAAAACCTACAACCTAACTTTCCCAATTTATTAAATCAGCCATCCGGCGTTTTGTGCTTTGCCAGTACTGCCAAAAGCGAGATTAAACACAACGGCAAAAAGTTAGTTGGAAGTGCCCAAAGAAAAATGAATAATGTTGTTTTACAACACGGTTCAATTCTGTGCGGAACATTTCATACAAAACTTCCAAACTACTTGAATGCCAATTTATCCGACATTAAAATACTTAACAATGAATTAAAAAATAAAACAACAGAAATTGAAACAATTTTAAATGAACCCGTTGATTATTTTAAACTTGAACAATCTTTAATTAAAGGTTTTGAAGAAGAATGGTCAACAAAATTAGAAGAGGTGAATTTTGAGCCTGCATTCTGAATTTAGAAAAATTACAACCAAATCATTAATTCTTCAAAAAGAAAAAAAAATTCCTATTGCTGCACTAACAGCATATGATTACCTAACGGCAAAACTTTTAGACTCTGCTGGAATTGATCTATTATTGGTTGGCGACTCATTGGCAAATATTGTTCAAGGATACGATACAACCTTGCCCGTAACATTAGATGAAATGATCTATCATACAAAAGCTGTTGCACGCGGAGTATCTCGTGCTATGGTTGTAACCGATATGCCTTTTATGAGTTATCAAACAAATCCAAACGAAGCCTTTACAAATGCCGGAAGAATTCTGAAAGAAACTTCTGCCGGCGGTGTTAAAATGGAAGGCGGAATAAGAATGGCGGAAACAATAAAAAAAGTTTCCGATGCCGGCATCCCCGTAATGGGACATATCGGATTAACTCCGCAAAGCATTCATCAATTTGGTAGTTATAAAGCCCGCGGAAGAGAGGATGCCGAAGCTAAACAAATTTTGGAAGATGCAATTGCTCTTGAACAGGCCGGAGTTTTTGCTATTGTTTTGGAAAAAATTCCTGCGAAGCTGGCAAAAAAAATTACAAATTCTATTTCCGTTCCAACCATTGGTATTGGTGCAGGACCACATTGCGACGGCCAAATTTTAGTTACTCACGACATGCTTGGACTTAATGAAGAATTTAATCCGCGATTTGTTAGAAAATATCTTCATTTAACATTAGAAATTCAAAATGCAATTAAACAATATGTTTCGGATGTAAAAGATAATTCATTTCCAAACGAAAATGAGAGTTACTAATGAAATTGTTTTTTTACTTTTTTTTTCTGTTTGCTTTTAGCTTAGTTTTTGGCCAAACTGAAATTCAAACCTTTTTACCAAATACTAAAGTTTATGGTATAACCGGAAATAAAAACGAAATCTGGATCGCTACTTATGGAAAAGGTATTTATAAATATAGTGTTAAATCAAAAAGATTCTTAAACTATTCAACAAAGAAAAATAATCTTCAACATGATATGTTCTATTGCATTGCCGAAAATAAAAATTTTGTCTGGGCCGGCTCTGTTGACGGATTATTCATTTTTAATAAAAAAAGAAAAAGATGGAGCAAACGGAAATTTGGCAAAGGCGGACAATATAGTAATTGGATACGTTCGCTTGAATATGATAAATTTTCTAAATGTTTATGGATAGGCAGGTTTAAATATTTATCAAAATATGATATTAGAACCAGAAGATTCGTTGATTACGATTTAACCGTTGGAAACGATGAAAAATCCAATACCATAAAAACCATAAAGGTTGACGGTGATACTTTAGTTTGGTTTGGAACAGAAGCCGGCATGCATAAATATCAAAAAGCCCTGCCCTTCCACGCTAAAAATGCCGTTAAGTTTTTTGATAACAGATTAAATTATTTTAACCACGAAGGAAAAACCGTTTCAATTAGCGATTTACTATTCGAACAAAATAATATTTGGATAGGTCTTGATGAATTTAAAGTTAAAGGCAACGAAAATTACAATATCGGCGGAGTTTATTGCTTCAATAGAAAAAATACATGGAAAAGATATGATACTCAAAACGGATTAAACGCAAATGGTGTTTATGCACTTGAAAAAACCGGAAATTTTATATGGGTATCATTATATCAGTTTAGCCCGAAAACAAAAGCGCAATTCGGACGCGGTTTGTGTTTAATAAATAGAATTACAAAAAAAATTATTCCGATTTTAAACAAAAAAATACCCGATACAATTTATGATATTTATTTTGACGGAAAAAATATTTGGCTTGGAACAGATCGGGGTTTAATAAAAATCAATCTCACAAATAAATTAGCCTCTTGGAATTAAAATGAAAAATGTTTCTCTTGAAAATTTATTTAAATTAAAACAAAATTTTGAAAATAAACGAATTGCCGTTCTTGGCGATATGATGTTAGATTCATATTTATGGGGTTCTGTTAAAAGAATCTCTCCTGAAGCTCCCGTTCCCGTAGTGGAAATTGAAAAAGAATTTACTCGCTTTGGCGGTGCAGCAAATGTTGCTTTAAATATTTCAACATTAAAGGGAATCCCTTACCCTGTCGGCATTATTGGTTATGATAGTGCTGGAGCAGATTTTACATCTTTACTTAAAGAAAAAAATATTTCAAAAGAAGGAATTTTTATTTCTGAAAATAGACCTACAACAATAAAAACAAGAGTTATGGCTGAAAACCAACATGTTGTGCGGGTTGATAAAGAAAGTACGGATTGTATATCCACTGAATTTGAAAATTCTATTCTAGAGTTTTTTAAAAAAAATATCTCCGATTTAGATGCTATTATTCTTGAAGATTATAACAAGGGAATATTAACCGAACACATAATTTCTGAAATAATTAAACTTGCAAACCTAAATAACAAAATTATAACAGTCGATCCGAAATTCCATAATTTCTTACAATACAAAAATGTTACGGTTTTTAAGCCAAACAAAAAAGAGGCTGAAGATGCTCTCGGAGTTAAGATTACAAATAATTCCGAAATGGAATATGCAGGGAAAAAATTATTGGACATATTAAACGCAAAATATATTTTACTAACTCTTGGCGAAAGTGGAATAGCTTTATTTGAAGAAAATGGAACAGTAAAAAAACTACCTACCAAAGCACGAAAAGTGGCGGATGTTTCAGGCGCAGGTGATACTGTGATTTCAACTTTAACAATGGCTCTTTGTGCCGGTGCTGATATTTACGAAGCTGCATTTCTTGCTAATTGGGCAGGTGGTATTGTATGCGAAACTGCCGGCATTATCCCAATTGAACTAAACACTCTTTTTGAAACAATTAACGAAGCATAAATGAATAATATTTTAAGTTTAAACAAAATTGTATCACTTAGAAAAAAACTGAAAACTTTAAATAAAAAAGTTGTTTTTACAAATGGTTGTTTTGATATTTTGCATGCCGGCCATTTGGATTATTTGATTAAAGCAAAACAATTCGGCGATATTTTAATTGTTGCTTTGAACTCCGATGCTTCAATAAAAAAAATAAAAGGCATAAATAGACCCATTATACCTCAAGACCAAAGAGCTTTTATTATTTCAAATCTAAAGCCTGTTGATTATGTTTTATTTTTTGATGATGATACCCCTGAAAATGTTATTGATAAAATTATACCAGATATTTTGGTAAAAGGAGCTGACTGGGATATCGAGAAAATTGTTGGAAAAGATGTTGTGATAAATAACGGTGGTTCGGTTAAAACAATTGAATTTATCCATCAGCAATCTACTTCAAAAATAATAAACAAAATCTTGGAAGTTTATAGTTTTGAAAAAAAATGATGATAAAATAAAACGCTCTCTGTTTCGGATTCTTATTAATAGTTTAATATTACTATTTGCTATTACCATTACTTTATTAATTTTTACTATTGGTTTCACTCAAACATCAACATTTAGAAAATATCTCAAAAATGAAATTACTAATCGTGTAAATGCAAATCTTAACGGCAAATTTACAATTGGTGAAATTAACGGTTCTGTTTTGTCTTCTTTAATCCTCAAAGATGTTACACTTACAAACACATCAGACACTATTTTTACTGTAAAAAACATTAAAATAAAATTAATACCACACAAGTTAATTTTTAATTTACTTTATTTTCGCGAAATTAAAATTAATTCGGCAACAATTAAGATCTTTCAAACAGCCGATAAAAATTGGAACATCGATAAATTATTTAATCATAAAAATGATATCGAAACATCGAAAGCAAAAACCACAACTGAAACAAATACTCCCCTTGCAATACAAATAAATGATTTGGATTTAACAAATATTAATTTTAGATATACCAATTATCTCTACAATGCTAATACAATTGTAAATTACGACACTGTAAATTGGAATGATTTATTAATAACAAATTTGAATCTGAAAGCGAAAATAGATTTTGAACCTGCCGATAGTGTTGCCAGAATTGATTTACACCATTTAAATTTTAGGCCTAACTTAAATCTTTTTGCATTAAAAAATCTATCCGGCGATTTTCTTTTAACACCAAATTCAACAATAATTAAAAATTTTAGCCTGAAAACACCACAAGGGAATGTTCAATTAAACGCATACATAAAGGGCTTGTCTTTTTTCAAAAAAAACAACTATCCGGAATTTAAAAATTATCCGACAAAAATTGAACTTTTGGCAACACCATTTAATTTCTCCGACCTGTCAAGTTTTTTGCCCAATCTGTCTTTTTTAAAAGGCAAACCATATTTGGAATTAAATGCCGAAGGTTTATACGGCAACCTTACAATTAAAAAGTTCAAATTAAAATACAAGGACTCTTTTTTTGATATTAAAGGAGAGTTGAAAAATCTACACAAACCGAATAAACTGTTCATTAATGCAAACCTGACTAAATCAAAACTAAAGGAAAACAACATCAAAGCTTTATTGCCCGATGCTTCTATTCCGGTCTTTAAGGACTTGGTTTTACGTAATATTAATGCTGAATTTAAAGGGGCCCCGAATAATTTTAACATTAATTTTGCTACAAAAATTAATTCGGGAAAACTTACTATTTTCGGAAAAATGGATTTATCAAAAGCAATAGAAATATATGATCTGAATGTATCTTCGGAAAACTTAAATCTTAAGAACATTTTAAACTTATCCTCCTCTTTAAATACTACAATAAAATTTAAAGGAAAAGGATTTTCACAAAAAAATATAAGTGCAAAATTATTTGGAAAGATATTTAACTCTACACTTGAAAATACAACTATCGATTCAACTCAGCTTAAAATTGATTTGAATAATAATCATATTGCATTTTTTATAAATTCGCTTTTTGCAAAATCAAACTTATCAATCAACGGAACTTATAATACAAGTACTTCAACACCTACATTATACGCTACAGGCAAAATCAGAAATTTAAATTTGAATAATTTTTCTAACGTTAATTCGCTTGAATCTAATTTAAATTCAACATTTACTTTATCAGCCTATGGCATGAACATTGATTCAACAAAATTGTCATTTAATTTGACTTTAAATAATTCAATATTAAACAATCAATTGTTAAATAAATTGAGTTTCGGAGTTAAAATCAATACGACTTCCGATACAAATACCGTAAATATTAACTCGGATTTTTTAACCGCCACATTAAAAGGCCATTTTAATTTTGCCAATCTTTTATTGCAAGCATCAAGTTTTTCAGAATTCTATCTTTCATCAGTAACAAATAAATTTTTTACCCTAACTCCACTTGCTACAATTTCTGCCAATAACATTTTAAGCTCTACATACAGCATTCCACACAATAAAAGCTTTCAAGTTAAATACAAATTGAATTTTTCCAAATCCCCTTTTTATAGATTTATTTTCGGTTCAAAACAATCAAACTTTGAAGGCAATCTCTCAGGAATGTTTTTATCTGAAAATAACGTAATACGATTTACTAACAGTACATACATTAAAACACTTACATTATTACAAAATAATTCTCCTTTATATATATCCGACTTAAGTTCAAAATCCGGCATTGTCTTTAAACAAAATTATACTTCTGCAAAAACCTCTTTTAGTTTAAAGGGAAAAAGAATTTATTCCGGATTTGAATTAAATAATTTCAGTCTGAATCTAACTCTTTCAGATTCTTTGATGAATTTAGCAAGCATTTTCACATTAGATTCAAATTTAACAGCAGATATTATTTCTACGGCTCATTTTGAAACTGGCTTTAATACTTTACGCTTTCCGCAAATTAAATTAACACATAATAATATTGAATGGAATAATATTGATACACTTGCAATTAGAGCAGATACAAATAGTTTTGTAATTGATAACTTTTCATTAAAAAATAACAACTCGATTTTGAGCCTGCAATCGATATTAAATGCCGACAGCACTTTGAAAGTTAAATTTACAATAGATAAAGTCAATTCACATATTTTGGAAAAGTATTTTTCTTTTCTTGATTCAAAAAAATTATCAACTCAAGTATCTTTGTTCGGAGAAATTGGCGGCTCGTTGGAAAATCCCGTAATGAATTTTAAATTCCAAACGGATAGCTTGTTTTATTTAAAACAAAATTATGGTAGTATTTTTTCCGATATCAGCTATAACTCAAAAAAATTAGTAGCGAAACTTTTTTACTCCGATTCTTTAAAATATAAGGATAGAATTAAATTTTATTCCGAGGCAGAAATCCCTGTTAACCTAAGTTTAATAAATAAAAATAATAGTATTGAAGAGGAAAAAAATCTTTTTATTAAGATTCATACTTCTAAATTTGATTTAAGTTCATTCGGGAATACTTTACCAATAATTAGAAATCAGAAAGGAACTATTAATTCCGACATCGAAATTGCCGGAAATATTAATGACTTAAATTATACAGGGTATATTGATTTTGATAATTTTGTTTTTAATTCACGTTTAAATAATTTAACGTACTCATCGAATGGAAAGATTACCTTTAACAAAAAAACCGCAAAAATTTTGAACTTCAATATTTCAAACACAAAAGATGTTAATCAAATCGGCGATTTACTTGGAAACGGAGAAATACAATTTCAAGGATTTTCACCTCAGAAATTTGCTTTAACACTTACAGGTGATTTAACAATTCTAGGGCAAAAATCGAAAATTGAATCCCCGCAATTTTACGGAGATTTATTTGTTTCAACCAAAGCCCCCATTAAATTGGAAATTGATGAAAACCGAAAACTATTATCAGGTTCACTATTACTAAAGAAAACAGATTTGGTTTATTCAATTGAGGATTCAAAAATCGACGAAAATAATTCTAATATTATTTACGAGTATGTAGTTGACTCGACTAAAATCGATTGGGAAGAAATTAGATATAAAAAATTAATTAAAGCCACCGAAGAAAAAATCCAAAAAGAAATTCCTACTTATTATGTTCCTAAAATTGAATATGATTTGGATATTAACATAGATAACGATGCCAGATTGGTTTTTATACTTTCAAACGTCGGCAATCAAAAATTAATAGTTGAAGCTACCGGCGGATTTAAATATAGAACCATTAACGGTAAACCGCGAGCCCAAGGAGTATTCACCTTATTAAGCGGCTCCAGTCTTGATTTTATTAAAGTTTTCAACGCCACCGGAAGCTTGAGGTTTGAAAGCGAACTCTCTAATCCTTATCTGGATATCACAGCTACATATTTAAGTGACTACACCCCTAATTATAATTCCGATGCAACCGAACAGGTTGCGGTAAAAGCAAAAATTAAAGGACAGCTTTCGGAACTTGGAAAATCATTAACTGCAAGTTCAAATAATATTGCAATATACAAGGGTGCTCAGAATATTCAGAATAATGTACCTGATACTAAATATGATGTCTCTGATGTAATCACATTTTTGCTTATGAATAAGTTTAAAGAGGATCTTGATTTAAGTGACCAAACCGAATTGGCAAACATTTACTCTACTGCTCTTTCTGCAGTTGCCGGAACTCTGTTTTCCGATTTTTTAAATTCATCTGTTGGTGGTATTATAAATAATGTGCAATTTAGCGATGCCGGTCAAAATTATAATAATAATAGCTTGGCTTTTAAATACACAATTTCGGGTAAATACAAGCAATTTAAATATACATTTGGTGGAAACTTTGAAGGTGGTTTGAGTTTACAAAAAAGTGATTTCCAAGTTGAATATCTATTTAATCCGAATTTTTCAATAAAGGTTGAAAGCAGAAGACCTATTGGATTAAACTCTGATTTTAAAAATAAAATTAATGAATTAGCTCTTAAATATAAGTTCCTATTCTAATGAAGAAAAAAATAACATCATATTTTAACCAGCACCCAACAAGCGGAATCAGATCATCTCAATTGCGAAAAAAACTTCGCTTAACAAAACCACATGAAATTGAAAAATTCAAAGCGGTATTGTTCCAACTTTTGGAAGAGGATTTTTTGTTCAAACGCGGCAAAAGATATTTTCTGAATCCTACTACTACCAAAAACCTCGAAGGCATGATCTTTATAAATGATGATTCTTCTTTCGGATTTGTTAGATTAAAAAATTCAAAGCTGAAAGATATTTTTATCCCCGGTAAATATTTGGCTAATGCTTTTCATGGCGACACTGTTTCGGTTTCTTTATTGGCACAAAGAAAAGGTAAAAATCTGGAAGGTAAAATTGTTGCAATCATAAAAAGAAAGCGGAAAGAAATTGTCGGTACTTTAAAAAAATCAAATTCATTTTATTTTGTACATCCCGACGAAACAAAGATTCATCGTGATATTTATGTCCACAAAACAAACTTAAACGGTGCAAAAGACGGAAGTAAAGTAATTGTTAATGAAATAATTTGGGATGACCCTAAACTAAACCCAGAAGGTAAAATTAAATTTGTAATTGGAAAAGCCGGTGATCATAATTCTGAATTAGTTGCTTTAGCAATAGAATATAATTTGCCGTTGGATTTTCCCGACAAAGTTAAAAGTGAACTCCGAAACATTAAGCTTAATATATCCGATTCAGAAATTAAAAATAGATTGGATTTACGAAATGAAATAGTTTTTACCATTGATCCTGAAGATGCAAAAGATTTTGACGATGCTTTGTCAATTAAAAAACTGAGTAACGGAAATTATTTGGTTGGAATTCACATTGCCGACGTAAGTCATTATATTGAAAAGGATACCGCCCTTTTTGAGGAAGCCTTAAACAGAGGTACAAGTGTTTATTTGGTTGGCAATGTTATCCCAATGTTACCGGAAAAAATATCTAATAAAATTTGCTCCTTAGTTCCAAGGGAAGACAGATTAACTTTTTCAGTAATTTGTGAGCTTACACCGCGTGGAAAAATAATAGAATATAAAATCACTAAATCTGTAATTAATAGTAAAAAAAGATTTACTTATAGCGAAGCCCAAAATATAATTGATAATAGAGCAGGTCAATATTTTGATGAATTGTTTATGCTCAATAAATTAGCAAAGAATCTAAAAGCCAACCGATCAAGACAAGGAAGTATTAATTTTCATTCATCCGAACCCAAAATAGTTTTGGATAAATCAGGTAAGGTTTTAAAAATAACAAATAGGATTGCATTACAAGCAAATTCTTTGGTTGAAGAATTTATGCTTCTTGCAAATAAACTTGTTTGTAAACACGTAAGCAATCATAAAGAAAAATTCACATTTATTTATCGTGTGCACGATAAACCTAATCCTGAAAAATTAATTGAATTTGAAAAATTTGTTAAAACATTAGGATATAATTTTGATGCTTCCGATGTTGCCAATCCAAAACAATTTCAAACATTGCTGAAACAAGTTGAAAATTCAGCCGAAGAAGCAGTAGTAAACGAAGTGGCAATTCGCTCAATGTCTAAAGCCATTTATTCAGATATAAATATCGGACATTTTGGATTGGGTTTTAAATTCTATACACATTTTACTTCACCCATCCGAAGATTTCCCGACCTAATAGTTCACAAATTATTATTTGATTTTATTAAAAATAATCGCAATACTAATTTTTCAGTAAATCAAATTAAGTATTATTGTGAGCATTCTTCGGCTCAAGAAAGAAATGCCATTGAAGCCGAAAGACTTTCAATTAGATTGAAACAAATTGAATATTTGAATAGTAAACTCGGTGAAGATTTTCCCGGAATAATTTCCGGAGTAACAAACTTCGGATTGTTTATTCAGCTTTCGGATATTTTGGCAGATGGCTTGGTTAAAATAAATGATATTGATGATGATTACTATTTCTACGATGAAAAGAATTACTTATTAAAAGGAAGATCAACCGGAAAAGTATTTCGGTTGGGAGACAAAGTTCAAGTAAAAATAATTAGAGTAGATAAACTAAAACGTGAAATTGATTTTCTTTTAGTTTAGAATAATTTACGGAAGGATCTAAAATGAAAAAGATGTTTTTTATTTTATTATTAGGAAGTTTCATTTACGGGCAATTTGGTAAAAATAAAATTCAACACAGAGAGTTTGAATGGTACTTTATTCAAACTAATCATTTTGATATCTACTTTACAAATGATTCAAAAGAATCAATAGAGTTTGCAGCAGCTTCAGCAGAAAAAGCAATTGAAAATATAATGTCCATTTTTAATTATAGAATAAATAACAGAATATTGATTCTAATATATCCTTCCCATAATGATTTTCAGGAAACCAATACAACAGAATCCTATTTAAGTCAAGGAATTGGCGGATTTACCGAACCATTTAAAAACAGAGTGGTTATTCCATTCGAAGGTGATTATGCAAAATTTGATCATGTAATTCATCACGAATTAGTACATGCGGTTATTCAAGATTATATTTATGGCGGCTCCGTTCAAAATATTATTTCCAAAGGTATTTCAATTAAACTGCCACTCTGGTTTCACGAGGGAATGGCCGAATTTGTTTCGAGCAACTGGGAAACAAACAGCGATATGTTTATTAGCGATGCTATTATAAACGAATATTTGCCTGATATTAAAAGACTTGGTGGATACTTTGCTTATAGAGGCGGACAAAGTTTATTCCACTTTATTTCCGAACGATATGGAATTGAAAAAATTGCTGAGCTTTTAAAAGTTACAAAAGAGAGAGGTAATCTTGAAAAAGCAATTAAAATCACTCTTGGACTTACTTTGGAAGAATTGAATGAAAAGTGGAAAAAAAATCTAAAAAAAACTTACTGGCCATTTATTTCAAAAAGAAAAGATCCAACTGAATTTGCAAAGCGTTTAACTAACAACAAAAAAACAAGGGGGTTTTATAACTCTAGTCCGGCAATCTCTCCTCAAGGTGATAAAATTGCATTCATTTCCGATAGAGATATATTTTTCGATATTTATTTGATGAATGCTTATGATGGCAAAATCATTAAAAAAATTGCTGAAACCGGCCGTTCAAACGACTTTGAAGAATTAAATGTTTTAACTCCAACTATTACTTGGGCACCTGATAACAAAAGAATTGCCGTTACAGTTAAAAGCGACGGTTATGATTTAATTCAAATCATTAATACTGAAACGGAAGATTATTTTCATTTACCAATTAAACTAAACGGCATCAGTTCAATATCTTGGGCACCCGACGGAAAAAAAATCGCTTTGGTAGGACACAATAATAATCATTCGGATATCTATTGTTATTATTTTGAAAAAGATACATTGATAAATTTAACTAACGATTTATTTACTGACGATACCCCTACTTGGGGACCCAATTCCAACATAGTTTATTATTCAACAGATAGAAATACTAATGTAAAAACCATACTACCTGCAGATTCTTCGGTTTTTAATTTTAATATTTACGAGCGCGATATTTACTCTATTAATTTAACCTCAAAGAATATAAAAAAAATAATCGGCTGGCAGAATAGTTCCGAAACATCACCCGTTATTTCGTCCAACGGCAAGCAAATGTTATTTGTATCGGATAAAAACGGAATTTTTAATTTGTACAAAATCGATTTAAACAATACGGCAATTGTGTATCCTTTAACAAACTCATTAAACGGAATCAATCAATTATCCGTTAATCGTGACGGCAACAAACTTGTTTTTTCATCTTTATATAATTCCGGTTATAACATCTATATGATAAATAATCCGTTCGGACTTAAAAAAATTGCCGATAAATTGGAGCCAACAAATTTTATT
>CAZCBD010000057.1:0-14004 GCA_964496755.1 uncultured Melioribacteraceae bacterium | reverse complement strand
TGCAGCTTTATCACAAAAAATTCTCTTTGCGGTTTTAAATATAATATACCCGAAACCTTTGTCTTCATTTCCGGTGAAAGCGAAATTAGTTCTAATTAAATACCCGAAAGGAGCTATTACCGGATCGTTTACATCGATTTTGGTAAATCCGGAATTATTAGTTTCATAATAAGCTGCACCGCCTTCGGCATCAATTACGCCGAAATTTGATGCTACACCAATAGGGCGTGGTAACTCATTCAATAATTTTTCAAAATCCGAAAGAGTAGCACAATTCATAAGTGCTAATTTCATTATTATTCCTTCCTGATCGCCATTTTTAACTGAATCCGGTACATCAAAGTTGTAAACGGCAGTATTCATAATTGCAAATCCCGCCGAATTAAATCCCATCCATACCATTTTATTTTCCTTATCATCTGCGTTTACTATGCCTTGATAATCATATTTGCCATCAGTAAAAGAAAATAATTTGTTTTTGAGGTGTGAAGTATCCCTGTTTTTCCATAAAATCGGTCTTCCGTCAATAGTAAATTTTCCGGAAATAATTGCAGAGGTGCAGGCTATGCTTAGATTAAAAACAAAAAATAGAAAGAAAGAAAATTTTTTCATAATGCGCCTTTTAATAAAAAGTGTTATATTAAATTTCACTTAAATATAATCACAAAACATTTCAGAAGACAAGGAGAAAGTATGAAAAAAACAAAATAATTGTAACCATATTGATTGTTTTTTTAAGCATCATGTTAGCCCAGGAGGAGCATAAAACTATGGATACTAAACCTTCCCCCACAAAAGTTTTGGAAATCCTAAAAGAAGGAAATTTGCGCTTTTCAGAAGGAAAAATGATATATCCGAATTTAAATTTGGAAAGAGTTCACTTAGCCGGAGTAGAAAATTAAGGTAATCATGCAATTGCTACCGTTATTACTTGTTCGGATTCAAGAGTACCTGTTGAAGCAATATTTGATAGAGGGGTTATGGATATTTTTGTTATCCGAGTAGCAGGAAACGTATGTAACACTGATGAAGTTGGTTCAATAGAGTACGGACTAGCTCATGTTAATACCCCCGTACTTGTTGTTTTAGGGCATACACAATGCGGAGCTGTTACTGCTGTAACTCATATGTGTTTGGGCAAACATCAAAAGCTTGAAATAAATATCCCCCCATTGGTTTCAAGCATTAAGCCGGCGGTTAAAAGAGCTATGTCAATGCATAAAAATATAAAAAATGAAGATATAATACCGTTTGCGATAGTTGAAAATGTGTGGGAGTCTGTTGAAAACTTATTTTTAAAAAGTCCGGTAACAAGGAAATTGGTTGAAGAAGGTAAAGTAAAGGTTGTTGGAGCTATTTATAATGTTGGTGTTGGAACCATAAAGTGGTTGCTGGAAAATAAAGTGCAGGAAATATTATCAAAGGTAAATAAAGATCCCCAAAGGGAAAAAAGAAGTTATTTTAAATAAAAAATTAAAGAATTAAAGTTTATTTCCGATAATTGTATTACGGATTATTATATCCAACAACTAATTTAAAGCAGGGAGGCTGTCATGGATGTTTCAAAAATAATATCCGATGCTGGCGCCTATAGTTCATTAAATAGAGTGAAGAGTACTGAAAATGCGTTAAAAACTCAAGAACGCAACAATGAAGCAGTGGTTAATACTGAAGATATAACATCTGAAGCAGAAGTTGTTGTTAGAATTATTGAGGATGCAAGTGCTCAATCTGGTGCCAGAGACGCTCTTGAGAAGGAATCTCAAAGCAAAGGTACAATTATCGACAAAAAAATGTAAGGGCAGTGGTTTAAAATCCATCGCCCTCTTTGCTTTAAAGATTTGAAAAAAGCGAGGAAAATTTCCTCGCTTTTTTATTTTGATGAAAAATATTAAAAAAAAACAAAAAAAATTTTTTTCAGGTAAACTGTATTCTTATGTTAAAAAGGTTACTTTGAAATAATTAATCTGTTATCGATAAAATTATATCTAAATAATTTAATTTTTACGTTTCCTCATCCTAATTTATTAAAGTTTGAAAACGAACTGAAAATGGGCTTATATTGATAAAAAATTATCTAATTTAATTGGATATTTATTGAAGTTTATATAAATTTAGTAGCGAACTTAAATAAAAGTTTGTTGTTCTTCTAAAAAAATTGTTAACAAATTCTAATTCAATTACGATTATATGACTTGATAATTTACTTGGAAGAGAACAAATTCTGTAATTAATTGATTATTTACTTTATGAGGTAAGGTAAAAAAATGGCTAGCAAAGATTTCAACCCATTCAAAATGGCACAACAACAGTTTGATGCTGTAGCCGAAAAATTAAATCTAGATCAAGGTACACGCGATCTTTTAAGAAATGCTTTAAGAGAATTTCATTTTCAAATTCCTGTAAAAATGGATGATGGAACAACTAAAGTCTTTCAAGGCTTTAGAGTTCAACATAATGATGCTAGAGGCCCGAATAAAGGTGGTATTAGATTCCATCCTCAAGAAACCGAAGATACGGTAAGAGCATTAGCAATGTGGATGACATGGAAATGTTCTGTAGTTGATATTCCTTTAGGTGGTGGAAAGGGTGGCGTAATTTGCGATCCTCATCATTTGTCAATGAGAGAACAAGAACAAATATGCCGTGGCTGGGCTCGTCAAATGGCTAAAAATGTTGGTCCGGTAAACGATGTGCCGGCTCCTGATGTTATGACTAATGGTCAACATATGTTATGGATGCTTGATGAATACGAAAACATTGCAGGTGGAAGATTTCCCGGATTTATTACCGGTAAACCTGTTGGAATGGGTGGATCATTAGGTAGAACTGAAGCTACAGGTTACGGTGTAATTTATACTGTAAGAGAAGCATTAAATGCATTAAATATAGATGCTAAAGATACTGTTGCTTCCGTACAAGGCTTTGGTAATGTTGCTCAGTATGCAATTGAACTTTATAATCAAATGGGTGGAAAAGTTATTGCAGTTTCTTGCTGGGATCAAAACGACCAAAAATCTTATACATACAAAAAAGAATCCGGAGTTGATATAAATGAACTTCGTGGAATTACTGACAAATTTGGTGGTATTGACAAAGCTAAAGCTCAAGAATTAGGATATGAAATTTTGGATGCTGAAGCTTGGATTGAACAAGATGTTGATATTTTAATTCCTGCTGCTATTGAAAACCAAATTCGCGAAGATAATGTAAATAAAATTTCTGATAGAGTTAAAATTATTGCTGAAGGTGCTAATGGCCCAACAACTCCTGAAGCTGATGAAGTTATAAAATCTAAAAACATTCTTGTTATTCCGGACTTTTTGGCAAACGCTGGTGGTGTAACTTGCTCATATTTTGAACAAGTACAATGCAACACTAACTATTTCTGGGAAAAAGAAGAAGTATTAGAAAAATTGGATACTAAAATGACTAATGCTTTCCAAGCCGTTTATAAATTATCGAAAGATAAGAATATCTTTATGAGAGATGCTGCTTATATGATTGCAATTCAAAGAGTAGCTAATGCTTGTAAAGACAGAGGTTGGGTTTAGTATTAAGAAAATATAAATTACAATTCAACTCCCGTTTTTACGGGAGTTGTTTTTTAAAAACACTTCTTTGAAAGAAATAAATATGAATTCTGAATTGAATAAAAGTTTTACTTCCGGTACCTACATTAAACAAATTGGCAATGGTGAAATTGGCGAAAAAGCCGAAGGCATTCTAACAGCTTATAAAAGAATCAATGAAGAGTTTGATGATTCGAAATTTCCAAGTATTAATATTGTTTTTCCGTCAACCTATATTATTAAAAGTGATATTTTTGATAATTTTATTGAAAATAATAATTTGTTGAATATTTCAAAGTATTATAAAAATGATAATAAAATTAAATCTATTTTTTATAATCAACATTTGCCTGTGGAACTTTTGCCCGAATTGTGGAATATTGTGGAAGAAAATAATTCTCCATTAGCTATTAGATCTTCGGCATATCTAAAATCAAAAATAAAAAATCCTTTTTTCGGAAATTATTTTACAAAATTAATTCCTAATTCATCTGATTCGATTTCGCAACGATTCGAGAATTTGCAAAATGCAATTAAATTGGTTTATGCTTCTGCATATTTAAAATCCGTTAAAAGAAAAATTAAAGATACAAATTATCAAATTGGTGACGAAAAAATTTCAATTGTAATACAAAATGTTATTGGCAAAAAACATTCCGATTTGTTTTATCCTACTTTTTCAGGAGTTGTAAAATCTCATAATTTTTATCCGTTTGGAAAAACTACTCCTAAAGACGGGGTGGTTTCTTTAGCTTTGGGTTTGGGAAAAACTATTGTTGATAATGATTTGACTTGGAATTATTCATTAAACTATCCAAAAAAAAATCAACCCTTTCTATCAAACCAAATAATGTTAAATAAAACACAGCATAAATTTTGGGCACTTAAATTGACTTCGGAAAACGTGGCTGAAATTATTGAAGAGGATCAGTATTTGGTGCAAAATGATTTGGATTTGGCAGAAAAAGACGGTGAATTGGATTTTGTGGTTTCAACCTTTGATTTTTCAAATGACACGGTATTAACCGGTATTCATGATAATGGAGCGAGATTTATCAATTTTGCACCGCTGTTAAAATTAAACTCTTTTAATTTTAATTCCTTTTTAAAAGAGTTTCTATCTTTTTCAGAAAATATATTTGAAGCTCCTGTTGAGTTCGAATTTTCTGCTAATATAAAAGATAAATATATAGATTTTTCAATTTTGCAAATTAGAAGTCAATATAAGAAAAATAAAAATGTTATTATTTCCGGCAAGGAAAAGGAATTTAAGAATTTTCTTCATTATACGGAATATTGTTTGGGAAATACTGATAACGATACAATTCAGGATATTGTTTTATTAAGGCCGAATACCAATATATCGGCAAATAAAAAAAAGATTGCGAATGAATTATCAAAATTCAATCAATATTTAAAAAATTCCAAAACAAAATATTTATTAATGGTAAATGGGCGCTTGGGAATTGAAAACAGTGAATATGGTATTCCCGTTAAGTGGGAAGATATAAATGGAGCAAAGGCGATTCTGGAAGCAGCAATTTCACCTGTAAATAAAACTATAAACACTCCCTTTTTACAGGAATTAAGCGTAAATAAAAGTAAATATTTAGCTGATACTATTGAAAATTACTTGCAAATTGATTGGGGGTGGATTAATTTACAAAATGTAGTTAATGAAAAGGAATTTGTTAAGCACATAAGATTAACTTCTCCGCTTACAATTAAAATTGACGGGAAAACCGGAAAAGGAGTAATTCTAAAATGACAACCAACGATTCTTCAAAAGTAAATTTTATTTTAAATCTGGAAGATAGGAATAAAGAGTATGATTGTTTGTTTAAAATTGAAGAGATTTTAAACAAATCTTCACTTGAATATAAAGAAGCATTTAAATTAATCATTGGAATGTTACCACAAGGAATGCAATATCCGAATTTAACTCAAGTGAAAATTATTTTTAATTCAGAAGAATTTTCCTCGAACGGTTTTACTGAAACTCCTTGGTACCTTTCATCCAAAATTGTTATTGATGATGAAGTGTTGGGAGAAATTTTTGTTTATTACAAAAAGGAACTTAAAAAAGCAGAAATAGGTCCTTTCTTGAAACAAGAAGAAAAACTGATTAGAAATATTGCAAGCAGATTAGGGCACTTTATTTTAAATAAACGATTAAGAGATGTATTCAATGAAGTATCTCCACAAATCGAAAGAAAGAAAAAAAATGTAAAACCCGAATGGCGAATAATTTTGGAAATGTTAAGAAAAACAGATCCGAATTTATTTATGAAAATATTGAGAAAACTTTTACATCATTTACTTTGGAACGGAGTTGATGGTGCAGCTCGTTTAATGCAACTTTCAAGTATAGATAGAAAAGTAGGTGATAGCAGTCATAAATCCAAAAAAGAAGATGACAATAAGCCCACCCGAAAAAGAATAATCAATAATTATGATGAATATATTTTTGCGATTTTAAAATTAGCCGAAGAAAATATTCCGGATGACCAAATTCTTTCCAGATTAATGAAATGGATTCAAGATGATAAAGCAAGCGGTTTGGTAAAAGCCGTTGAAAGTTTAGATACTTCATTATCGGAAATAAGTGATGCCATCAGAAAATATTATCACCTTGCCCCCGAAAAATTTGAGCTTGATATGGCTACAATTAAAGGGCTACGTGTTTCATTAATTCGCAGATTTTTTACCGACCAGCTCTATTATATTAGTATTGCAAAAGAATATGTGATGCTTACGGATTTTTATCATTTAATTCACAAAATGATTTTTTCATTTTCAAGCCACGGAAAGCTTGGCGGCAAAAGTGCCGGATTATTTTTGGCTTCGCACATATTACGAAAATGCGAAGATGATTCTGACTTAATAAAAAATGTTAAAACCCCGAAAACATGGTTTATTGCTTCGGATGGTATAATGCATTTTATGCATTATAACGATATGGAAGAAATTCTTGAACAAAAGCACAAAGATATTGATGAAGTTAGAGTTGAGTATCCGCACATAGTTCAAATTTTCAAAAACTCACAGTTTCCGCCTGATATGGTTAGAGGAATGTCGCAAGCCTTGGATGATTTTGGCGATAACCCATTGGTTGTACGTTCTTCAAGTTTAATGGAAGACCAATTGGGACAAGCTTTTTCGGGTAAATACAAATCACTCTTTTTAGCTAATCAAGGCACTAAAGAAGAAAGATTAGTTGCTTTAATGGATGCCGTAGCTGAAGTATATGCTTCCACTTTTGGCCCGGATCCAATTGAATATCGTACCGAAAGAGGATTAATTGATTTTCACGAAGAAATGGGAATTATGATTCAGCAGGTTGTAGGTAAAAAAGTAGGCAAATATTATTTACCGGCATTTGCCGGCGTTGCTTTTAGTAACAACGAATTTAGATGGTCGCCCAGAATTAAAAGAGAAGATGGCCTTGTTAGAATTGTTCCGGGTTTGGGTACCAGAGCGGTAGACAGATTAAGTGATGATTATCCGATTTTAATTGCACCCGGTCAGCCAAATTTAAGGGTTAATATTACTTTGGAAGAAATTGTTAAATATTCTCCAAAAAAACTTGATGTTATAAATTTGGAAACCAATGAATTTGAAACTATTCCGTTTGAAAATATTTTAACTGAATGTGGCGACCAATATCCTGCTGTTGAAAGTGTTTTTTCTGTTTTGGATGATTCTATTTTCCGCCAGCCGAATTTTAACACGAACTACAAAGAAGATCATTTGGTTTGCAATTTTGAAGGTTTATTTTCGAAAACAAATTTTATAAAAAGAGTTAGAGAAATATTAATTACTCTTGAAGAAAAGATTCAGTCTCCGGTTGATATTGAATTTGCTCACGATGGAAAGGATTTTTATCTCTTGCAATGCCGTCCGCAAAGTTATTTTAGTGAAATTAAATCCGACCCAATTCCTAAAAACATTCCCGAAGAAAGAATTATTTTTACGGCAGATAAATATATTTCGAACGGTAAAGTTCCGAACATTACATTCATAGTTTACGTAGACCCTGAAGAATATGGAAAACTGGAAACTTTGGAAGAAATGAAAAATGTTGGAATTGCAGTAGGTAAAATTAATAAAATGCTTCCTAAACGTCAGTTTATTTTAATGGGGCCCGGAAGATGGGGTAGCAGGGGCGATATTAAATTGGGAGTAAGTGTTACTTATTCCGATATTAATAATACAGCAATGTTAATTGAAATTGCCCGAAAAAAAGGCAACTATGTTCCGGATTTATCGTTTGGCACTCATTTTTTCCAAGATTTAGTTGAATCGGGTATTCAGTATTTACCATTATATCCTGATGACGAAGGTATATTTTTTAACGAAAGATTTTTTGAGCTTTCTGAAAATTTATTAAAAACTTATTTGCCCGAATTTGAAAACCTGGAAAAGGTTATTAAAGTAATAGATGTAAAAAAATCTTCAGGTGGTAATGTACTTAAAGTGCTTTTAAATGCCGATTTGGATGAAGGAATGGGTATAATTGTTAATCCCAATTCAAATAATTATTCGGCCGATTTAAATACTTCCACAACCGATAGCGTAATTTCCTCTTCGAACAATCAATGGAAATGGAGACAAACGATGGCCGAAAGAATAGCTGCCTCCATTAATCCCGCTGAATTTGGAATTAAAGCGGTTTATCTCTTCGGAAGCACAAAAGATGCAACAGCAGATACAGAAAGTGATATTGATCTTATTGTGCATATTACCAATGACCCTGCAAAAAAACGGGATTTCCAATATTGGATTGAAGGTTGGAGTTTGTGTTTAAGTGAAATGAATTATCTAAAAACAGGTCACAAGTCTGAAACAGGATTATTGGATGTGAAATTTATTACGGATGAAGATTTTGAAAAGAAAACCGAATTTGCTGAAAAAATAAATTTAGTTAGCGACGAGGCAAGAAAATTAAAATTAAAAAATGAATTAACATAAATGTGGTTTCAAAAAGAATTTTTTTTAGAGTTGCGCAAACGAGGAATTTACTTAATTACAAATGAAATTCTTCAAAATATTCCTGAGATAAAAAAGTATAAAGTTGGAATTGCGCATATTTTTTTAATGCATACATCGGCTTCAATTTCGATTAATGAAAATGCCGACCCTTCTGTTAGGCTTGATTTTGAATCGTTTCTGAATAAATTGATTCCGGATAATTCCAATTACTTTACACATGTCATTGAAGGAATAGATGATATGCCGGCACATCTTAAATCTTCTCTTTTAGGAAATGAAATTACTATTCCGATTAGCAATGGCAAGCTTAAATTGGGCACTTGGCAAGGAATTTACTTGTGCGAACACCGATTTAATGCCGGTAAGCGGAAAATTGTGGTAACTTTAAATGGCGAATTATTTTAAACTTGAAATTTATTAAGTGAAAGATAAATTAGCCGATAATAAATTTGTTTGTTTTTTTATTTGCTTCAAATATTTAAATCTGTAAAATTAATTTTATTATTTTTGTTACATTATTTTTAATATTAATTTTTAAAATATTTTTTTCGGTTTTTTAATTAATAATCTTGGAGTTTCTATGACAATTGAAGAAAAAGCAAAATGGTTTGATGCTGCTATGCGATTTGGCTTAGAAGGTCCTATCCACTTGGTAATGAAATCGAAAACAGGTGCCGAAGCAAGCTGGGCAATTGTTGACACAAAAAAAAATATGGTGTTGAATTCAAACTTGGAATGGGAAGAAGAACCACCGGTAGATAAACGTGATGAAGCATTCAAAATTAGAGCAAGATTTCCTCTTGAAAATGCAATTGCTCTTTGGCAACAATACAAAATGTTTTCTTAAGAAAGGATTTTTATGGAATTAAACAATATTCAAGAATGGGAAAAAATAAAACAAGATTTATTTAACAAAAAAGAAATAATCATTTTAAAATATAGCCCTACTTGTCCAATAAGCAAAAAAGCTGAAATGAACTTCGATAACTGGGCAATTAACTTGGATGAAAAAAAAATTCAAATAATTAAAGTTAACGTTATTTATTCACGCACTTTAAGTCTTTTTTTAGCTGATGAATTTTCGATAAAACATGAATCACCGCAAGTAATATGGCTTACGAAAGAATTGAAAGTGAAGTGGAACGATAGTCATTTTGCAATAAAAGATTCTAATCTTAACAATCAAATATAATTTTTCCGGGGGGAGAAATGAATAAAACACTTCTTATTTTATCATTTTTACTGATTAATCCAATCAATGTTACTAAAGACAAATTTATGGAAAAAGCAAAAAAGCTTCAAAAAAAGATATTCTGTATTGATACGCATACAGACACTCCAATGAATTTTTTTGATGATGATTTCAATGTGTTTAAGGAAAATAGTTTTGAGAAAAGCCGTTCGCGAGTGGATTTTCCGAGAATGGAAAAAGGGGGTTTGGATGCTGTGTTTTTTGCAGCTTTTATAGGTCAAGGCAAAAGAACTCCGGAGGCTAATTCAAAAGCTACTGAAAGGGCAATTAAAATAATTAACAAAATTAAATCCGTTATTGCCTCAAATAATTCTGTGGCCGAAATGGCTTATACACCGAAAGATGCTTTGACTCTTTTTAAAAAACAAAAAAAAGCTGTATTTATTGGAATTGAAAACGGATATCCTTTGGCAAAAGATATTTCGTTAGTTAAAAAGTTTTATAATCTAGGTGCCCGGTATATTACTTTATGCCATACCAAAAACAATGATATTTGCGATTCATCCACCGACGAAAAAGAGCATAACGGTTTATCGGAATTTGGGAAAAAAGTAGTGAAGGAAATGAACAGACTGGGAATGATAATAGATGTCTCACATATATCCGATAAATCATTTTACGATGTGTTGGAATTTTCTAATGCACCTGTTATTGCCTCGCATTCTGATGCAAGAGCTATTTGCAATCATCCCAGAAATCTTTCGGATGATATGATAATTAAATTAGCTGAAAAAGGTGGTGTGCTTCAGTTGTGTATTTTATCCGATTACGTAAAAGAAATTAAACAATCTAGTAAAAGAACTGAAGCAATTAAAAAGTTTAGAGCTAAATATTCTAATTGGAGCTCTTTATCTCCCGCGGATAAAGCAAAAGCGCGAGCCGAACGCAGAGAAATTAATAAGAAATATCCCGTAACATTAGCTACGGTTAAGGATTTGGTTGACCACATTGATCATATTGTTAAACTTGTTGGAATTGATTATGTTGGTATTGGAACCGATTTTGACGGCGGCGGCGGACTTGCCGATTGTAAAGATGTAAGCGAATTGCCTAACATTACAGCCGAATTATTGCGAAGAGGATATTCTGAAAAAGAAATTGAAAAAATCTGGGGTGGAAATTTTTTAAGAGTGTTTAAAGCAGTTCAAAATAAAAGACAATAAACTAAATTAACTAAATATAAAAATAGTTCAACTTCTTTTGAGGTTGAACTATTTTATTTTAAAATAAAAAATATTTGTACTCTAAATTATTTGTATTCGCAAACATATGATGATTGCTCTTCAACCTTAACCTTAAATTTTTGATTTGGTTCAATAATGAATGTTTGTCCTTTTTCAAATGTTTGCCAATCAGTGGCATCTGGTAAAAGAACGGTTAATTTGCCTGATGTTACATTCATGTATTCTTTTTTAGAAGTTGCAAATTCATATTCGCCTTTTTCCATTACTCCGGCAGTAGCTTCTCCATCCGAGTTTTTGAATGCAATAGACATTACTTTTCCATCAAAATATTCATTTGTTTTTAGCATGAGTTCTCCCTTAATTTTTATTGATATTATAAACTCCCAAAATGATTATAGCCATTCCAACAACATGATAAATCGAAATTATTTCTCCGTCAATTAAGCCCCAAACAATTGCAACAATTGGGATTAAATATGTAACGGAGCTGGCAAAAACCGCATTAGTATTGTGTATCAATTTATTAAATAATATTAGTGCCAAAGCCGTACCGACAAATCCAAGAAGAAAAATATAAAATAACGAAAGTTGTGCAGCAGGATCTGAATTTATTAAGTCGATAAAATTTGTAGTAAACAGATAGACAATTGAAATAGGGCCAACGGTAAACAAGGCAAGGGATGTAAGTTTTAGTGAGTTAATATGTGCTAACCTTGAT
This sequence comes from uncultured Melioribacteraceae bacterium, assembly GCA_964496755.1. Classification (GTDB taxonomy): domain Bacteria; phylum Bacteroidota; class Ignavibacteria; order Ignavibacteriales; family Melioribacteraceae; genus CAZCBD01. The sequence continues at coordinate 2,286 of CAZCBD010000057.1, read as the reverse complement.
TTTATTGTGTTTACGCTTATTCCGTAAAATATTGTGGCCAAAATAACAAACGATGTATAAAAATTAATTGTACCCAAATTACCCGCGGCATTTATAAAACTAATCCCGATTGAGCCTAACAACCCGATTATTACACCTATTATTTGCGGTTTCCTGATATTGTTTTTGAAAATAAAAAAGCTTATTAATAATGTAAATATTGGTGTTAGAGAATTTAATATTCCGGTAAGTGATGAGGATAATTTGGTTTCTGCAACAGAAAATAAAAATGCCGGAATTAAATTCCCGATTGCACCGACAATAAATAAGTAAAACCAATCTTTTTTATTTGGAATTTTAATGTTTTTAATTGCAATGGGCATTAAAACCAAAGAGGCAAAAACAATTCTAAGTGTACCAACCTGATAGGGGTCAAAACTAATTAATCCCTGTTTAATTAATATAAATGAGCTACCCCAAACGCAGGCAAGAATAGATAAAGTAAAAATCGAACTCGAAGAAATATTTGAATTAGTTTTCATGTTCAAATATAAAAAACTAATTCAAAGTAGAGAAAAATTATTTGCAAGTTTTGTATTTAAAACCTTTAATTGGTTCTCTTAAACTTAAAACGGGGCATGGAGCTTTTCTAACAACTTTTTCGGCAGTGCCGCCAAAGAGCAAATGTTCAACACCGGTATGGCCATGAGTAGCAATAATAATTAAATCGGCATCAATTTCAGAAGCTGTTTCATTGATTTCTACAAATGGTTTACCTGTTTTAATAATTAATTCTACCTTTTTATTTTCAGGAATAATTTTAGTAACAAATTCGTTTAGTTCGGTTTTACTTCGCTTGGTGGCATCTAAATCAACCGAAGGTAAAGAAATCTGCCCCATACTAAAATCGGCAGGAAATACAATCGGTTCAATTACAAAAATAACAGATAGGGAAGCGTTGATTTTTTCAGAAAAGAGATTGGCATATTTTAAAGCATTAGCTGAAAAATCGGAGAAATCCACGGGTACTAAAATTTTTTTTATAATATCCATTTTTTACTCCTTTTTTAATTGTTTGTATAAATCATAGAACTCTTTATTTAATACTCGTAATCTGAGTGCTATAATTTGAGCAATCCCCCGTAAAATAAAAATACCCTGATTAGGATATTTATTTATAAATTCATCTAAATCCGGTTTAAATATAACCGCCAGTTTGGTTTTTTCTTTTGCAATTGCAGATGCAGATCTGTATTCACCTTCAAGCAAAGCCATATCACCAAAGAAATCTCCTCTTTCAAATTCTGCCAAAATTCTTTCGTCGGATTCTTCTTCGGTGCGCTTTATAATTACGGAACCCTTTCTGATGATATACAAAGCAATTCCCGGGTCATCTTGCCTAAAAATAAATTCGTTTTCCTGATAAGTTCTTGTGTGAATAATTTTAAGTAAAAGATTTAAATATCTTTTATTCAGTTTTTCAAAAGGTGGCATGGATAAAAGAACATCAATCAGATCTTCTTTTTCAAGTGGTGATTTAAAAAAGTTTGTCCAAAAACTGCTTGTGTTTTTTTTCTTATCGACAATATTTTCATTGCTATTGTTCATCTGCAGTATATTTTTTATTAAATAAGCTTACTTTCAAAACAATCCGTCTTCGGCTTTGCGCCAAATTTTTTGGCATGGCATCAGATTTTCGTACAGAGCTCTGCCAACTATAACCGAGTCAACGCCGGCATCAGCATGTTTTGCAATTTTTTTAATATCTTCGCTTGAAGAAACTCCACCCGAGTGTGTAACTTTAGCACCGGTTTCGTTAGCAATCTTTAAAGATAATTCCAAATTTGCCCCCTCAAGTTTACCGTTTTTTTCAATGTCTGTTACAACTAATCGTTCAATTCCCATCTCAACTAATTGTTTCGCATAAATTAAAGCATCAAGGCCGGTTTTTTGTGTGCGCGAGTTTATAATAACCTCATTATTCAATACATCAATAGCGGCAACAACTCGTTTGGGGCCGAAAACATCAAGCGTTTTTGCAAATTGATAGGGATTAATATGAGCCATCGATCCAATAACAAGCCTATAAACCCCTAATTTTATTACCGATTTTGCTTCCTCATAACTTCGAATTCCTCCGGCAAGTTGTACCGGAATAATTACCGTATCACATATTTCTTCAATCAATGAATAGTTTATCTTATCTCCATTTGTTGCGGAATTGTGGTCAACTATGTGAATGCACTTGGCGTTTTCGGCACGCCAGATCATTCCCATCTTTACAGGATCATCATCATACTCTTTTGA
>CAZCBD010000056.1:0-14098 GCA_964496755.1 uncultured Melioribacteraceae bacterium | reverse complement strand
GGGGAAGTTGGTTCTTTAATTCCTGATTCTTCAACGTTAAAGTTTTGTTTTATTTTATTTAAAAATTCTTCTTCCGTATTTCCGTTTAATGTAAATACAATTCTATTGTAAGGAAGTATTTTAAGTTGTTCTCCCGGGAATAAAACAGCCATAAAATAATTGTATTCTTCATTGCCGGTATGGTTAGGATTATTTTCTTTAGCTACAGCTTGTGAGCGAGCTGCACTTGCAGCCCTGTGGTGTCCGTCGGCAATATATAAGTTTTTAACTTTGCCTATTTCATAAACTATCACATCATTATAATCTTCAGGCATAATCCAAAAAGTATGTCTTACATTATCGGGAGTAGTGATATCATAAATCGGATCAGTTTCGTTCATAGTTTTATTAACTAATTCGTTTACTTCATTAATTCCGCGATAAGTTAAAAATACGGCACCTGTTTGAGCTTTAGTTGTAATAATATGATTTGTTCTATCGTCTTCTTTTACTTTTCTTGTTTTTTCGTGTTTCAAAATTACATTGTTATTGTAATCATCAGCAGAAAAGGTTGCGGCAATACCAACTTGTTCTTGTTCACCCATTTTCAATTTGTACACATAAAATTTAGGGGTTTCATCTTGTACCAAGGGAGCTTCTTTTTTAATTCTTTCATAAATCTCTTTGGCTTTTTCATAAACTTCTTTTGAATATGCGTCAACGTTTTTATCCATTTCAACTTCAGAGCGGGTTACTCTTAGAAAATTTATTGGATTGTCTTTTACTATTTCAGCAGCTTCTTCTCTGTTTACTACATCGTAAGGAACACTTACTACAAGGTGAGCAACTTTTGTATCAGGTCTTACTCCTCTAAAAGGTCTAATTACAGCCATCTATTCACTCCATACATTATAGGTTAAAAAAAAGAAAATTTTTTGCAGTTTTAAATATAATGTTATTATCTATCAAACAAAAATTTTTGAGAGGTTCATTTTTTTAGTGAAAGGATAAGATAATTTAATTTGATTACTTTATGTAAATAGATAAAGGCTTAGTAGTAATGATTGCCATAAAAAAACCGAATCAAATTGATTCGGTTTTAAGTTTTGTTTGAATTAATTTTATTATTTAGCTAAATAATCAATCATGATTTTCATTTTTTGAATCATCTCAACTTCGCCCGGAAAACCGACATCTTTAAATCGAATATTGCCTTTGGGGTCAACAATAAATTTAGTTGGAATTCCTTCAACCTTATAGCTGGTAACCGCTTTATTTTCAGCATCAATTAAAAGATACGGAAATTTGTAATTATTTTTGGTAATAAAATCTTTAGCGTTTTTAATTTTATTATCAACACGTTCCCATGTATTAACAAATAAGAATACTACGTTATTATTATTGGAATAATAATCGACTAATTTTTGCATACCCGGAAAAGAGGCTTTACAAGGTCCGCACCATGTTGCCCAAAAGTCAATAATTACAACTTTTCCTTTGAAATCAGAAAGTTTTACTTCTTTACCGTCAGCTGCTTTTAATTTAAAATCAGGAGCGGGTTTATTAATCATTTCTTTCTTAATTTCCTCAATTTGCTTTTCGTTTGATTTATTTACTAAATCGGAAATATATTTTTCGCATTGTTTTTCAGTGCCATCAAAAATACCTTTTAACATTGAAATAATATTATCATTGTATTTTCCGGCTAAAATTACTTTTTCAATAACCTTCTTGGCTAATTTATTTTTTTTGTTTTTAATTAAAGATGTAATGTATCTTTCATTAATTGAGGCATCATTGAAATTATTGTACCGGGTTGCTTTTTCTAAAATATCTTCAGCTTTTTTGAATTTTTTTAGTTCAACTAAAATTGCACCTTTAGTATCATAGATGTTGGCTGCACTTCTCTTCAATATTTTTTCAAATTCCTTTTTTGTATAAAAAGGAGGAATTTTTTTTAGTTTTTGTTGCATTGATTCATTTTCTTTTTCAATACCTTTTGATGCTAAATCCAAAGCCTTATCTAACATTTGCTTATTTTCGTAAAGTGACCAAGCAATTGAATTATAAGATCCTGATCCGGCGATACTTTCATTTTTTTCTAATAGTTTAATGGCCTTTTTATATTTTTTTGTATCAACTAATTTTCCAATTGCCGAATCAAATATCATCGAAGTGAGTTTATCATTAGGATATTTTTTGGCAAATATTTTTACGGCTTTTATAGTCTTTATCGGATCTTTGATTGAAAACAATTTATTTAATTCTGTAAATCTTTCATCCGGTTTAAATTTTTTATTCATTTCCGCTTTATATTTTTCTTTTTGTGTCGGATGAAATTTTGAAAGAATTGAATAATCGTTTTTTGTTAAAGAATCTTTTTTTTCTATTGAAGTAACGATGAAAGAAATTATACTATCTTTTTTGTTTTCATCAAATTTTGATAACAGTTTAATATAAGTATAAAAATGTTTTTGTCTTAAAGCATCCGAGGCAGATAATAATTTGTAAGTTTTTTCTTCATTCGGTTCAACGTTAAGAATTCTTTTATACTTTAATTTTGTAACATTTAAAACTGTTTCGGCATTAGGATATTTTTTACCATCTTTGAATAAGTAAATCTCATATCCTTTTTTGTTATTGTTATCAGTAACGTTTCCGTTTGTGAATTTAATTAAGAACACTTGGTCTTTTTCTGTAGGTTTAATTTTTCCTGTCCATAAATTATTTTCTTTTTGTAATTCAACGGAAGAAGTTTTGTTCAAAGATTCGCCGATTTTATAAATAACCATATCAATAGCTTTAGAATCTTTTAATGGGGTTGCAACAGGATTATACTGTACGGTTATCTCATTGGATTGTGTTGGTTTTTCGGGCGAATAATTAAAGGTCTTATTATCAGTTGGTTGACAGGCAAAGAAAATTGCCATAACCAACGAGATTAAAGCTGATTTCTTAAATTGCATAGATACTCCTTAAAATGATTAAGAAATAAGACCCCGTTGGTTATGCAAAAAACAAAAAATTATTTTGATACGGCATCCGATAATTTAGCTAGGGTAGAGGTTAGTTTTTTTAATTCGTCTACAGTTAAAACACTAAAAATTGTACTAATTGCTTTTTCTTGAACAGGGGATGCTTTATCGTAAGCCTTTTTTCCTTCTTTTGTTAATTTTACATTAAGCGAACGGCGATCTTGTTTATTTATTGTTCTTTCTACGTAATTCATTTTTTGCAAATTGTCTAAAACCAATGTAAGGTTACCTCCGGAAACATACATTGTTTCACAAAGCTGACCTACATTCATTTCCCCGTTTTTTACTAAAGCGTCTAATACGAAAAATTGAGGTAATGTAATTTTGACCGAACTTAGTTCAGTAATAGTTTTTTTGTTGATGAGCGTTGATGCTTTATATAATTCTAACCAAGCATTTAAGGCTCCCATTTTTTTGCTAATAGTTTTACTCATTTTTTCACCTATTAAATTAGTTCTAAGTTAAATAAATTAATGTTAAGATTATTAATTATCGAAATAAATAGAATATATTTAACAGGTCTTTGTATTTATATTCAAAAAACATATTCATTTTTTAAAAATTCCGTATAAAAAAGTTTTTCCTTCGGGGATGTCGGGAATATTGTCTTTTTCTTTTGTTAGACGAAACATATTTATATTTTCCTCAATTATATAAGGTAATTCTTCAATGTGAATATATTTTTCAGTTTCATTGGGTCTAAAAGATTTTAAAGGATATGATCTGCCTCTGCTAACAAGCCAAACAACATAAATTTCATTTTCTTCAAGAGCCGGCATATTATTTACGTATAATAATGCTTCGCTTTTTTCCAATGAAAAAAGCAGTTTGCCCGAACCTTTAGGGTTTACTTTAGTGCCACCCATATTTACTAATCTGATGTTCCCACGAGAAAAGAAATCAATTAGTTTTTGATGTTCAAGTACAAATTTTTCTAATAAGCCGGTTCTGTTTTCAAGGCTGTTTTGTTTTTTTATTATTTCAGTTTCAAGGTTATTTATTTTAGTATTTTGGGTATTTAACAAATATCCTACTGCTAAAAACAAAAAGAAAAATAGTATTGAAAGATATTTGTATAGTCCGGAATTTTTTTCAATTATTTTTTCTTTTATGATTGGTTCGGGTAAGTTTGAAACTTTTTTTGACGTGTTTCTTTTATCAATGTTATTGGTTTTTGTCGATTTTGTTTTTTCTTCTTTTATTTGTTGAATCGGTAAATCCAACGGTTTAAGAATTTTTCTTTCCGATGGTAAATTTTTTGCTGTTTCGTTAGCCGATTGATTGATTTCTTTTGAGTTATTAATACTATCTTTTTCTTTAACATTTTTTGAGATTAAGTTCGGATTAATATTTTTTTCCGGTTTTATTTCAGTATTCTGAAAATTTGTTTCTTGAAGTCTAGTTTCTTGAACTAATGTTTTTCGAAGTTTTGTTTTTCTTTTATTTTTTTTAATCTCATTTTTTAGAGACAATAGTTTTTTTGCAACTTTAGATTTTAGTTTCGGATCGGGTTGAATTTGTTCAATCATCAAAGGTAGCAAAGCCATAACATTTTGCATTTCTCCAAGTTCACCCTCAGGAAGTTCACCGCCGGATTGTATGTAATCTAAAAAGTGAATAAAATTTTCTTCATCCATACAACCGATAGCAAATGCACTTATCATTTCGTAAATTTGATTATCAGCCATTAATTTCTCCCGAGTTAACTTCACCGGAAAGTAAATTATCGCGTAAATTTTGTAACGAGGTCATTATTTTTGATCGAACTGTTTCTACTGGAATATTTAACTCTTTTGCAATTTGTTCCAAATTATATCCCGAATAAAATGCTAAATCTATTACATATTTTTGAGCGTCTGTTAAATTATGATAGGCGGATTTTAATTTGGGTAAAATATTTTTTGCAGTAAAATAATCCAAATCATCAATACCTTCGGCCAGATGAGGAAATATAAAGTAATCTTCGTACTCGGTGTTATATTCAGACTTGGTGTTTCCATTTTTTCGCTGCATAAAATCTACGGCAAGATTTCTTGCTAAAAGTACAAGCCAGGTATAACCGCTTCCTTTTTCAAAGTTAATTTGGGAGGATTTTTTCCAAATGATTCCGAATAAATTTACAATAATTTTTTCGGCAATATCTTTTTCGGCCACAATTTTAAAAACTAAAGTATATAAAAGAGTTGAATATCTATCGTAAATTTCTTCAAGTGCCCTGGAATCAAATTTTTTTATTTTCATTAATAATTCTGAATCTGTTAGGCTTGTATATTTACTCACGTTAATACTCTTTTATTTAACATTAAATTATTTAAAAGTAAATTAATCAAGAATTAAAATCAATTTTAATTAATTTATAAGTATACAAATTTTTTGAGACACAATTTTTCAAATAAAATTGAAAGTTTTGAATAATATTTGTGTATTCAATTTTCTGTGTTTTGGAAAAAGAAAAATAATCAATTTCCAGAATTTATTTTATTTTCACAATTTATTTTATTTTCACAATTAATTTACCTGAGATTTTATTTACATTTTTAACATTGTTAATATGAACGGAGCCTTCAATTTTAATTTTCCACAATCCGGGGTGTTGTCGTTTATTATTTACAATTCCAACGCTACATTTTATTGGTTTTTTCCAATTCGATAAATTAGACCAAGTTGAGTTTTTCGAAAGCACATCATTGTTTGGTCCGATAATTTTCAGGTTTATCATTTCAGTGTGATTAACAATTTTTGCTTCAATTCTTTTAGCGTTTTTCGGTACGTTAATTTCAAAAAATTTTGAATTTCTTGCTCCTATTTCAAACTCAAAAATTTTTTCAACAGGCAAAAGAGAAGTTGGTTTTTGTTTAATCGGATTACCAACGGTTTCAATTTCAATTAATAAAATACCTTTAATGGAATTTATTTTTTTAATATCATTTTTGTGAACGGAGCCTTCAATTTTAATTTTCCACAATCCGGGGTGTTGTCGTTTATTATTTACAATTCCAACGCTACATTTTATTGGTTTTTTCCAATTCGATAAATTAGACCAAGTTGAATTTTTTGAAAGTACGTCATTATTTGGTCCAATAATTTTTAAATTCATCATTGCGGTATGGTTGTAAATTTTGGCTCTTATTTTTTTAGCATTTGCCGGAATTTCAATATCAAAAGATTTTACTCCGCGTGCAGAAATTTCGAATTCATATTTTTTTTCGATTACAAATTTTTGGTTCTGACTAATTATTACGGTACAAAAAAGTAAAAGAAATAAAATAATTTTTTTCATTTTTATTCTCCCTGATGGTAGCAAAGTTGGTAACAAGAAAATAACGGTTTAAAAATATAAACACAATTAATAAAAAAGCCCCGATAAATCGGGGCTTACTAAAATTCAACGGTTAATAAATTATTTCCAACCTGCAGTTTTATCTTCAAAGGGAGGATGGTCATATTTTTTAGGCGGATTCAATTTTAATAACCTTAAAGCTTCATCTACAGCGGCTTTAATTTGCGGGTCGGTACCTGTAACTAAAATAGAAGGATCTGCAATAATTTTAATATCCGGTTCAACGCCCCAACTTTCGGGGAACCATTTGCCGTCTTTACCATAAATTCTTCCACCGGGAACAGTAATTCCGCCACCATCTATTAATTTATGTGAGGTTGCAGGTCCGATCAGACCACCGGCGGTTTTTGTTCCTACAATTGGGCCTACTTTTTCGGATTTAAATACATAAGGGAAAGCATCACCACCGGAAACACTCCAACCGTTTATTAGCATTACTTTTGGGCCGGGGTTAGATTTTTTGAATGATTTCCATTTCGGACCGTTTCTTCTTTGAATAAAATGTCCGGTATCTCTTTTTAATAATTCAATGAATCTATCGGGTAATTGACCGCCACTGTTAAATCTTTCATCTATAATGAATGCTTCTTTATCAAGTTGGCCGTAATATTGTCTTATTAATTCTGTTTGGCCGTTGCCACCTGTATTTGGCATGTAAATATATCCGACCTTATGATTTGAATATTCATCAATCCATTTTCTATTGGAATTAATCCAAGCTAGGTTTCTTAATCTCATTTCGCTTGATAAAGTTTTTACAATTATTTTATGTGCACCTTTAAGGGTAGGTTTATTATTAATTGTAAGCTCAATAGTTTTTCTAGCTAAGCCCTCAAAGGCTGCATATGGTTCTTTATCAGTGTCTATCGGGATATTATTTACGGCCAGAATATAATCTCCTTCTTTCACATTCAAACCGTTTTCGGCTAACGGAGAACGAATTTCGCTGTCCCATTCGGCACCGTTAATTATTTTTTTAATTCTGTATGCGCCATTTTCTAAGGACCAATCAATGCCAAGTAAACCTGTACCAACTCTTTTTGCTCTTTCATTATCTCCACCAAACACATAAGTGTGTGATGAATTTACTTCGGCAATTAAGTTTCCTATAACAAAATTCACATCATAGCGTGTAACGGCATCTTGTAACAAATCGAAGTATTGTTCTTTCATTTTATTCCAATCAACACCTTGCATATTTTCGTCGTAGAAAAAGTCGCGATAGCGTCTCCAAGTATCTACAAACATTTCATTCCATTCCGAACGAGGATTTAATGTCATAAATAAATTTTTGCTGTCAATTGGTTTTTTTAATTTTTGATTCGGGCGAATATCCAAAACATAAATTCCGCGGCCTTTGTTAACAATTATTTTTTTACCGTTGGCGGAAAGTTTAAATCCCGAACCGTTTGCAAGCAAAGTCATTTCTTTTCTTTTTTCAAGATCAAAATATTTTATTGAATAATTTCTCATTCCACTTCCTGCCGGAGGCAAGGCTAAATAAATAACTTTTCCTTTTGCTGAAGATAGAAAAGAATAATTTCCTGCTTTAATTGGAAGCACAACAAGTCTGTTTTCAAATCCATTAAAATCAATTTTAATATTATTGTTTTTCTTTTTAAGATCTTTTTTCTTATCAGATTTTTTATTTGAACTTTCTTTTATTTTTACTTCATCGTTTTTAGGGAATAGTGGCGACTTTATTTTCGCTGTTAGCGGTACGGCAACAATATTTTGAGTATTTGCGTAAATCCAAGTAGCGTCTATGGAACTATATGTGGAATATAAAGTTCGCGAACTGATGAAGAATAGATATTTGCCATTAACATCGAAAACAGGCGAAGTGCAATCATAAAAGGAACTTGTTACCTGATGAGTTTCATTATTTTCAACATCATAAATAAAAATTGCCGATTGAGCATTTTTCATTTCTTTTGAATAAGTAATCCATTTGCTATCAGGCGACCAATCTAATTTAAATCCGGATAAGGCCGGATGAGTTAAACTAACTTGTCTATCGATAGTTGTGAAATCATCATCATCCAAATCATAGATTTTCATGTAATTTTGATTATCAATAAAAGCAATTTTCTTACTATTAGGCGACCAAAACAATTGATATCTGAAACCATTATCAAAATCCGAAACAACTTTTTCTTTTCCCGAACCGTCTGCATTTCGGATTACCAATTGAAACTCGCCCGATCTATCGCTCCAATAAGCAACTGATTTACCGTTAGGGGACCAAGCAGGATAAAGTTCTGCTACTCCGGAAGTTTGGGTTATATTTTTTGTAAATCCATTTTCCGAAGGCACATTAAAAATTTCGCCGCGAGCATTCAAGAAAAGTCTTTTTGCATCGGGTGAAGAAGAAAAATAATTAACCATATTCGAAACATTTACTTGATGTGGTTTTAATGTGGCAAAATCTGAAATAATTCGAATGTTTACTTGTGAAAATTTTTCGGTTTCAAAATTCAATAAATAAATTTTCCCTCCGGCTTCAAAAACAATATCTTCAGGACCGGCGGAAGGGAAAGTTATATCAAAATCTTTAAAAAAGGTAATTTGTTTAAATTCTTTTGAAGAGCGATTGTAACGCCAAATATTTGCACGTTGATTTTTTCCTCTATCGGAAAGAAAATAAATGTAGTTTTTATACCACATAGGATGACCATCGATAGCATCGTTTTTTGTGATATTTTCGGCTTCATTAGTTTTCAGATTAAAAAGCCATATTTCGGAAGCACCGCCGCCACGATATCTTTTCCAAGTTCTAAAATCACGAGTTTGCGGCATGTAGGCTAAGATTTTTGCATCGGGAGAAAGTGCGGCAAATTCTCCGTAAGGAACACCTATTTTATTTGCGAAACCACCGTTTTTATCGATTGAATAAATTTGATTAAATCTTGCACGTCCACTTTTTCGCATTGATGCAAATAAAATTTTTGATCCGTCGGGATACCAATCTAACATTCTGTCGGGCATTGGATGATAGGTTAATCTTTTAACAATTCCACCGGTTGTGGGAATTGTATAAATATCTGTATTACCGTCATAATTGCCGCTAAAGGCTATTTGTTTTCCGTCCGGAGAAAATTTTGGAAAACTTTCTTCACCTGCTGGTGAGCTTAACTTGCTTGCAATCCCCCCTTGTTTTGCAACAATCCAAATATCTCCGGCATAAACAAAAGTAATCTGACTTTTTGAAACATCAGGTTGCCGAAACATTTTTCCGTTGATTTGTGCATTAACCTTAACGGTTATAAATATCAAAAATAGTAAAATAAAATTTTTCATTTAACACCTTATGCTTAATTAAAAAAAGATATAATAATATTGAGACGTTTAATAATTAGCTATGTTACAAAAAAAATTTAATAAAATAAATACTAATTTAAAAAAGAAAAGCCGTCAATGGGGAGTGACGGCTATCAAATACAACAGAAGGAAGGAGCTGATTATTTACGAGCCTCCTGATCTGCCCGGGACAGGAGGCTACGAACACCATTAATAACTTGCGTTATTCGTCCGCGAAACTTCAAAATTACACAGATTAATATAATTCATTACTTTACTTTTGTAAATGATGGTATTCCATCATTTTTAAAGTGATTTTATTTTTTTAATGAAAAAGATTTTTACTTTTTATATAAAAAGTGGTAATATTTAATTTTAACTATAAATTTTGAAAGCGAAAAAAATGAGTTATAAGACTGCAATAATAACAGGTGCCGGAAGAGGTATCGGAAAAAGCATAGCTGTAGGATTAGCCAAACTTAACTATAAGACAATATTAATTTCTAAAAATTTGGCAAATCTTGAACAAACTAAAAATCTGATTTTAAAAGAAATCGAAAATGAAAAAATAGTTCCGGATATTTTTCCGATTGATTTAAAGGATGTTTATAACTTGGAAAATAGAATTAAAAAAATAATTTCACGATACGATTCTATAGATATTGTAGTTAACAATGCCGGTATTTATATACCGGGTTCGCTGGATTGCACTTTGGATGATTTTGCCGAAATACAAAACATAAATTTATTTGCACCATTTATTTTGGTGAAAGCCATTGTTGAAAAAATGAAAAGTCAGAAGTCAGGATATATTTTTAATATATCTTCGAGAGCCGGTAAAATTGGTTTTGCAAGAACAGGAGTTTATTCGGCTTCGAAATTTGCATTAGCCGGATTTAGCGAATCATTATACAGAGAATTAACGGAATATGGAATAAAAGTAACAACAATATGCCTGGGTTGGGTTAATACCGATATGGCTTATGAAGCAAATACTCCGATACAAAGTTCCGAGATGATTCAACCGGAGGATATTTTCAAAACTATAAATTACTTGCTTACTCTTTCTAAAAGTGTTGCTATTAAAGAAATTGTGATAGAAAGCGGGAAAAGTTTAGAATACTAAGTTGGAGGATACAATGTATAAAAGTGCAATGTATGAAGTTCCGGAATGGTCTGAAAATCTTTTGGTGGGTGTTGAACAAATTGATTTGCAACATCAGTATTTTGTTTTTTTAATTCACCAATTAAAGGTTTACATCGACAGGGGATTTAAAAATATATCGGCATATGATATTCTTACGGAAATTGGTAGTTATGCCAGATTTCATTTCAAAAGTGAAGAAAATTTCATGATTGAATATAATTATCCTAAATTGAAAGAACAGGAAGATGAGCATAAAAAATTAATTGATGAGTTTCTTGTTGAATCCGTTAAAATAGAAGATCACCCGAGAGATTTAATGAATATGTATGATTTTCTGTTAAAATGGTTTGTTGATCATACTTCGTCAAAGGATTTGGAAATTGGCGAATTTATAAAAGAGCAAAGAGAAAAAGGATTATAAAAAAGTCGACTTATTTGTCGACTTTTTTGGTAAAAACTAATTTACCGCCTCCTTGATAAGAGACAATTATACTTTCGCCGGATACAAATTTGTTCATTAAAATATCTGATGCAATCGGGTTAACAACGTAACGTTGAATTGTTCTTTTAATAGGTCTTGCACCATAAGCAACATCATATCCCATACGAATTAAAAAGTCTTTTGCATCTTCACTGTAATCCAATTTAATATTTTTCTTTGCCAGTAGTTGATTAACTTTATTCAATTGCATTTCAATTATTTTAATAATATCCTTTTTCAATAAAGGTTTGAATAAAATAATATCATCTATGCGGTTCAAAAACTCAGGTCTGATAGTTTGTTTTAAAAGTTCGCTTAGTTTAACATGTATTTCGGCCATAATTTCATCAGTATTTTCTTCCTTCAGATCCGAGAATTTTTCTGCAAATAAATGAGAACCCAAGTTAGATGTCATAATTATAATTGTATTTTTGAAATCGACGGTTCTTCCTTGGTTATCGGTTAAGCGGCCATCATCCAGCACTTGTAAAAGAATGTTGAAAACATCGGGATGAGCTTTTTCTATTTCATCAAGCAGAATTACCGAATATGGTTTTCTCCGGACAGCTTCGGTTAGTTGACCGCCTTCTTCGTAGCCTACATATCCGGGAGGAGCACCAACCAATCTGGAAACAGAATGCTTTTCCATGTATTCCGACATATCGATTCTAATCATTGCGTGTTCATCATTAAAAAGAAAGCCGGCTAATGTACGGGCAAGTTCTGTTTTTCCTACGCCTGTTGGGCCCACAAAAATAAAAGAACCTATCGGTTTGTTTGAATCTTGCAATCCGGCGCGTGCTCTTCTAATTGCATTTGAAACCGCTTCAACTGCAGCTTCTTGCCCGACAAGTCTTTTGTGAATTTCGGTTTCCATTTTAACAAGTTTTTCTCTTTCACTTTCAAGCATTTTGCTTATCGGTATTCCCGTCCACTTTGAAACAACTTCTGCTATATCTTCAGCCTCTACTTCTTCTTTTAGCATTTTCATATTTTTTTGAATTGTAGAAAATTCTTCGGTTTCTTTTTGGAGTTGTTTTTCTAATTCGGCAATTTTTCCGTATCTAATTTCAGCAACCTTACCAAAGTTTCCTTCGCGTTCAAAGTTTTCTGCAGCTTTTTTCAATTCTTCAATTTCATTTTTCATATTTCTAATTGATTGAATTTTATTTTTTTCAAGTTGCCAATGGCTTTTTAGCGAATTATATTCTTCGGAAAGATTTTCCAATTCTTTTTTTATTTCATTTAATCTGGTTGCCGAATCGGAATCCTTTTCAATTTTTAAAGCTTCCTTTTCAATTTCAAGTTGCTTAATTTTTCTATCCAAAGTATCTAATTCTTCCGGCATCGAATCGATTTCAATTCTGAGACGGGAAGCGGATTCGTCAATTAAATCAATAGCTTTGTCGGGCAAAAATCTATCGGAGATATATCTGTTTGAAAGTTGCACGGCAGCTACAATGGCAGAGTCGGTAATCCTAACTCCGTGATGGACTTCGTATCTTTCTTTTAATCCACGTAAAATTGAGATAGAATCTTCTTCGGAAGGTTCTTGGATTAAAACGGGTTGAAATCTTCTTTCGAGTGCAGCATCTTTTTCAATATACTTTTTATATTCTTTTAAAGTAGTTGCACCAATTGCATGTAAATCGCCACGGGCAAGAGCGGGTTTCAGAATATTTGCCGCATCCATTGCACCGTCGGTTTTTCCTGCACCAACCAGCAAATGTAATTCGTCAATAAATAGAATTATTTCACCGTTTGAATCTTGTACCTCTTTAATTACGGCTTTCAATCGTTCTTCGAATTGACCGCGAAACTGTGCTCCGGCAACTAAAGCTCCCATATCTAAAGAAACGATACGTTTTGTTTTTAGGTTTTCCGGTACGTCGCCGTTTATAATTCGATGAGCAATTCCTTCTGCAATTGCAGTTTTACCAACGCCCGGTTCACCAATTAAAACCGGATTGTTTTTTGACCTGCGTGAAAGTACTTGCAAAACGCGTCGGATTTCTTCGTCTCTACCAATAACCGGATCAAGCTTTTGTTGTCTGGCTTCTTCATTTAGATCTCGTCCGTATTTTTTTAATGATTGAAATGTGTCTTCCGCATTTTGACTTGTTACTCGTTGAGTTCCGCGAATTTCTTTTAAAGCCAAAAGAATGTTTTTTTTACTGACTCCTTGGTCAATTAAAATATTGCCTGCTTTTGATTTGGAATCGGAAATTGCCAAAAGTATATGTTCATTGGAAACATATTCATCTTTCATGTTCTTTGCTTCGTTAGCTGCATTATCCAATAGGGTTGCCGATGCTTGTGAAAGTTGTTGGTTCCCGATTCCGGCACCGGTAACTTTAGGCAGATTTTCCAAAATTTCACCAATCTTGATTTGGATTTGTTGAATATTGCCACCACATTTTTGAATAAGTGATGCGGCAATATTTCCTTGTTGCTGAACCATTCCGGCTAAAATGTGTTCCGGTTTAATTATTTGATTATTATAATTTTGTGCAATTTCAACTGCATTTTGAATGGTTTCCTGTGCTTTTACAGTTAGTTTGTTGAAATTGAAATTCATTTTTACCTCGTAATTTTTTTTTAACCGAAATAATTTTTCAAATACTGTGCCTTAAATATTTAAGTGCCATTCTTTTTCAAACTATGCAGGAATGACAATATAAAAATTAATTACAAATTATTTTTGTCATAAACTATGATTTTAAAACATTTTCAAGCAATATTTTTTTCTTTAGTATTTTGTTAGGCACAAACAGATTTATTTCAGGCTAATTTATTTTAAGCTAAAACTAAAATTG
>CAZCBD010000055.1:0-14193 GCA_964496755.1 uncultured Melioribacteraceae bacterium | reverse complement strand
AAAGAGCTTTTTTAAGAAATGAATTGAACGAGACATTTAAATATGAAAGAAATTAAAGTAACATGCAAAGAAGTTATATCGCATATATGCAGTAGCATAGGCGAAGATTTGGACTCGCCTAAATGTGTGGAAATTCGTCAGCATCTTGAAGGATGTAAAAGCTGTAAAACTTTTTTTAGAACAGTTGAATCTACAATTCAATTTTATAAGCAATATAATGTTGAAGTTACAGAAGAAATACACAATCGCCTTTGGGAAAAGCTTGATTTAACCGACGATTGTTAATTAAAATATAGTTTATCCCCCCTTTTGTTTAATCACATTTCTTGAGTGTTTTTAAATTCTTTTAAATATTTCTATGAAAATTAAGGATTTCAATCGTAAATTAATTGAAAAGAAATACAATAAAGATAATTTTTATGAATTTAATGGGGAATAACCTTATGAAGAAAATTTTTTTAGTTTTATTTTTAATTTCAACCGTTCTTTTTGCGCAAAACAAAAACCCTTTTGCGGTACAACCGGATTTAAATTATGATGGAACAAAGTTAGCTTTTTCCTATCAAGGCGATATTTGGACGGTGCCGGTTGCAGGAGGAAAAGCATTTCGCTTAACTGTTAATAACGCTTATGATGGATATCCTATTTGGAGTCCCGATGGTAAACTTATTGCGTTTGCCAGTAACAGATATGGCAATAATGATGTTTATACAATTAATTCAAACGGTGGTGTGCCCAAGCGTTTAACTTTTCACTCAACCTCGGATAATCCTACCGGGTGGACAAGTGAAAAGAGAATTTTATTTGAAACAAGTCGCGTTTACAAAAAAGTGGAAAGAACAAAAGAAATTTTTTCCATTTCAATTGATGGTGGTACCGAGTCAAGATATTTAGATGCTTTAGGTAATTATCCGGTAGAATCTTTAGATGGTAAATTTATTGCCTTTACACAAGGTGGTTGTAAAATAACTCGTGAAACCTATAAAGGGCCTGCAAATAAAAATATTTGGATTTACAAAAAAGCAGACAATACTTATCATAAACTAACAACATTTGAAGGTCAAGATTTTCTTCCCAAATGGGATAAAAACGGAAATCTTTATTTCTTAAGTGCTCGTTCGGGTAAATATAATGTGTACAAAGTTAGGATTAATGATAATGGCGAAGCAGACGAGAGTTTTGTGCAGCTAACTAATTTTACAAACGAAGGAATTAGAAGTTTTGATGTAAGTGAAAACGGAAAGAAAATTGTAATTGAAAGAAAAGATAATATTTACACAATGGATTTAGAATCTAAAAAAATTGCAAAAGTAAATATTGAAATAAGTGCAGATTATCATTTTTATCCGTATGAATGGAAAACTTTCACAAGTGGTTTAACTGATTATGCGGTTTCTCCAGATGGCAAATTATCGGTATTTGTTGTACACGGAGAAGTTTTTGTAACACAAAATAAAAAAGATAGAAGTAAATCAATTAACTTAAGTAAATCGTCTTATAGAGAAAAAGATGTTGCTTGGGTAAATAATGAAGTTGTGATTTTTGCTTCCGATAAAGACGGAAAATTTGATTTATATACAGTATCTTCAGCCGATCCGAAAGAAAAAAATATTTTCAGATCATTAAAACATAAAATTAGAAAAATTACTGATAGTGCCGAAGAGGAAAGATCTCCGATAATTTCTCCCGACGGAAAAAAAATAGCCTTTTTACGAGGTAATAACCACGGAGTTTGTAAATTAATAGTTGCAAAAATAGCTGAAGATGGCTCAATTTCCGATGAAAAAGTTTTATCTGACGGTTGGGCGCAAGCAAAGGGTATAACTTGGAGTCCCGATAGTAAATGGCTTGCTTATTCAAAAAACGATCTGAATTTTAATTCCGAAATTTATATTCAAGCTGCAGATGGTTCAAAAAAAGCAGTAAATGTAAGTATGCATCCTCGCGGAGATTATAATCCGGTTTGGAGCCCCGATGGTTCGAAGTTAGGTTTTATTTCCGAAAGAAGTAGCAGCCAAGCCGATGTTTGGTTTGTGTGGTTAACAAAAAAAGATTGGGAAAAAAATAAAGAAGAATGGAAAGAAGAATCGGATAATGATTCATCGAAAAAGAAATCAAAAAAAGATGAAAAAACCAAACCAATAAAAATTGATTTTGATAATATTTATGAAAGAATTGAACATGTAACTTACATGGCCGGAAACGAAAGCTCACCATTATTTTCTAAAGATGGCAAAACAATTTATTTTACCACAAACCAAAGAGGTAAATCAGGAAGAGATTTGTTTTCGGTTAAGTGGGACGGTACTAAAATTAAACCTATCACAAAAACCGGAATCAGTCCGCGTGGATTAAGTTACGATAAATCCTATAAAAATATATATTTTGTTGGACGTGGTGGTAGATTTGCAAGATTAAACTTGGCCGGAAACAGAGTGGAAAATTTGCCGATTGTAGCAAAAATGAAAATAGATTTTGTAACAGAAAAAGAAGAAATTTTTGAAGAAGGTTGGAGAGCCTTGAGAGACGGATTTTATGATCCTAAATTTCACGGAAGAGATTGGAATAAAATTAAAGAAACTTACAAGCCATATTGTTTGAAAGCTTCTACGGATGTAGATTTTCAAGTTCTCTATAATTGGATGCTTGGTCAATTGGATGCTTCTCATATGGGATTTAGAGGACCTGTTTATGTTCCCAAACAGAGAGAAAGAACAGGATTGTTGGGCATAGAAATTCAACCGCTAACAAAAGGTGTTAAAATTACTCATGTGGTTTTAGATTCGCCGGCAGATAAATTGGAAAGTAAATTATCCGAAGGAGACGTAATATTAAAAATTAATGAACAGGATATTACAAACAAAACTAACTTCTGGTCACTTTTAACTAATACCGCCAACAGTAAAATCTTATTAACCGTAAAAACCCAAAACGGAATAAAAGAAATTCCAATTTGGCCAACAACAAGTTTAAGAAATAAACTTTATAATGAATGGGTAAAAGAAAGAAGGGCTCTTACCGATAAATATTCCAACGGAAGATTGGGCTATTTGCATATTCAAGGAATGAATTTACCAAGCTTCGAAAGATTTGAAAGAGAATTAGCTGCTGCCGGATATGGAAAAGAAGGCATTGTAATTGATGTTCGTTTTAACGGTGGTGGATGGACTACGGATTATTTAATGGCAATATTAAATGTAAAACAACATGCTTATACTATTCCACGTGGAGCAACTGATGATTTATCTAATCATTTAAAATACAGAGAATATTATCCGTTTGCCGAAAGATTACCTTTTTATGCTTGGACGAAACCTTCCGTTGCAATTTGTAATTCTTCAAGTTATTCTAATGCTGAAATTTTTTCTCATGCATATAAAACATTGGGAATTGGAAAATTAGTTGGACAAGCAACTTTTGGTGCTGTAATTTCTACCAGTTCGCATCCATTAGTAAACGGCTCTTATGTAAGAATGCCTTACCGTGCTTGGTTTGTTAAAGCAACAGATGAAAACATGGAATGGGGACCTGCAGTTCCTAATTATGAATTAATGAATGCTCCAGATAGCAAAGCAAAAGGAGTTGATGAACAACTTAAAAAGGCGGTTGATGTTTTATTGCAACAAATTGACAATAAATAGCCGTTAAGTTTATAAATCTTTTTAGTATAAGGCTGTTCACCCGAGCAGCCTTTACTTTTTTAAATAAATTATTTAATTGTTAAAATAATGTTCGATAATTCTTTGAATACAAAAGAACGGAATTGGTTATGAAAACAATAGTTGCAAGAAAATATCTTTTTGGTAAATTATTTGTTTTTTTTCTGTTAATAAATTCCATAAATGTGCAAATTATAGATGCACAAATCTTTAAAAAATTTAATAACCTTTCCGTTAAAAACGGTTTATCGCAAAACACCGTTTATTGTATAGAGCAAGATTCAAAAGGATTTATGTGGTTTGGAACCCAAACGGGGTTGAACCGCTTTGACGGAAAAAATTTCAAAAACTTTTATTCATTTGTTGATGGCGAAAAAAGAATATTAAGAACATATATTTTTGATATTAAGTTTCAAAAAATAAATGGAACGGATTTTTTGTGGCTAGCCACAAAATATGGTTTAATTAAATTTAATCTTGAAACGGAAACCTCAGAAATATTTAATTCTGAAAACACTAATTCTTTTTTTAATAATGAAAAAGGTTGTAACAATTTTTTGTTAGACAACCAAATTCTTTGGATTGGAACTAATGGTAACGGACTCCAAAAACTAAACACAAAAACCAATAAATGTATAAGTTTTAATATTAATTCAATTTATAACGGCTTTAACATAATTAAAAAAATAATAAAAATAGGAAACAACAAGTTGCTTATTTTATCTGAAGCCGGGATCTCAAAATTTAACATAAAAAATAATTCAATTGAAAACATTGTTGGTATTTCAAAATCGCTTACCGAGCAAAATAAAATTAATACTCTGATTTTTTATAAAGACAACTATTTACTTGCAACGGATAATGGTTTTAAAGTTTACAATCAAAATTTTAATAAAGAAATTCGGAGTAATGAGTTTGACTTTATAACGAAATTTACAAACGGAATGCCAATAAATACTATTTACTTAAAAAAAAATAAATTGTATTTAGGAACAAATGGTGACGGATTAATTATTGTAAATTTAAAGTTGAAATCTATTGAACATATTAAGCACAATTCGTCGGTGCTTAATAGTTTAAGCAGTAATGTGATTAATGAAATTTACATAGATTCAACTAAAACTTTGTGGTTAGCTACAAAATCCGGCGGAGTTAACTTTTATAATAAAAAGAACAATTTATTTTTTAACTTAACCGGTTCTACTAATTCAAAAATCAGACTTCCGCATAATAGTGTTTACGGCATTTATCAAAAAGATAAATCAAAATTATGGATAGGTACAATAAATGGTTTATTAGAGGTTGACTTATTTGGAAAAGATTTAATTAACCTTCCCAAAATTTCAACCAAGTACTTTTTTAAAGGAAAAATAATAGCAGATGTTTTGTTTTACAAAGATTATTTGTGGGTGGCATCAAATTTCGGTTTGTATAGAAAAAAAATTTATAGCAATAAATGGGAGAGATTTATTTCAAAGAAAAATGATGAAAATACAATTTCTTCCAATAACACTTATTCATTGTACGGAGATAGTAGGGGATATTTGTGGGTAGGAACTCGCAACAAGGGATTAAATAAGTTTGATTTTAAATCCAATAAATTTACAAGATACTCAATTAATAATAGCGGCTCTATAAAAGGGGTAAGAGTATACGGGTGTTTTGAAGATTCGGATGGTATACTTTGGGTTTCAACCGATAATGGATTAAGTAAGTATAATTATAAAAATGATTCTTTCGAAACTTATTTACATGATTCGCAAGATATTAACAGTATAAGTCATTCTACCGTAAGATCTGTTTTTGAAGATTCGGAACATAGAATGTGGGTAGGAACAACAGTAGGACTAGATTTATTTGATAAAAAAAGCGGACATTTTAGATATTATACCGACATTAAAAATATGCCTCATGATTGGGTTTACAGAATACTTGAAGATAAAAATAAAAATTTATGGTTTACTACTAATAACGGGTTGTTTAAAATTAATCCCGAAACAAAAAAAATGTATTTGTTCTTAGAAAAAGACGGATTACAAAGCAACGAATTTAATTTAGCCGCATTTAAAAATGAAGACGGAGGATTCTACTTTGGGGGTATTGGCGGATTATCGTTTTTTTATCCTGATAGTATTAAAGAAAACTTTCATCCTATAAATGTGGAAATTATTGGTTTTTCGGTTTTTAACAAAGAAGTTGGTATCAATAAAAAAATCGAAAATAAAGTGCTCTTAAAAAAAATAATAACTTATACGGATACTTTAAATCTTAATTATTCAATGAATGTTTTTTCATTTGATTTTATTGGAATTGATTATACAAATACTAACGAGATTAAATATGCATATAAACTTGAAGGTTTTGAAGATAAATGGAATTATACATCGAATAGAAACTATGTTACTTATACTAATTTACATCCGGGTACTTACAAACTTAAAATTAAAGCCGCAAATAAGAACGGCTATTGGTTTCCGAATCATGAAAAAGTGCTCGTAATAAATATTTTACCACCCTTTTATCTTAAAACATGGTTTATTGTATTACTGGTATTTGTTTTAATAATGTTGGTTTTTGGAATATATTTTTATAGAACAAGATTATTAAGAATCAGAGCACACGAATTAAAACAGAAAATTGAAGAACAAACAAAAAATTTACTTAAAATAAATACAAGTTTAGAAAACGAAATTACTGAAAGAGAAAAAATAAATGCTGCTCTAATAGAAAGTAAAGAAAAGTATCAATATTTAGTTGAAAATATTAATGATGTAATATTTTCTATTGAAAATGACAAAATTATTTATATCAGCCCTACAATTAAAACTGTTTTGGGTTTTAATCCTATTGACTTAGAAGGAAAAAAAATATCTGATTTTATATTTGAACAGGATAAAGAAAAATATAAAAATAGATTAAATAATATCGAACCCGGAAAACCGATAAATAATGAACTAAGAATGTTAAATAAAAAAGGAGAATTAAGGTGGATTAGAATTTCTGAAAAATTGATATTTAAAGAAAATAAAATTGTAGAATCGCAAGGAGTAATGACTGATATTACCGAAAAGAAAAATCTTGAAAGCCAATTAATTCAATCACAAAAATTAGAATCTATTGGCCAATTAGCAGCCGGTATTGCACACGAAATTAATACTCCAATTCAATTTATTGGCGATAATACAACTTTTGTCAGAGAATCGTTTACAAACTACATTAGACTTTCAAATATTTTTCGTAATATGATTAATGCTATAGAAAAAAATGTTAATATTAAAAAATATATTCATAATTATAAAGAAATTCTTAACTCTGCAGATATTAATTTTTTAAACGAAGAAATTCCAACAGCATTGAGCCAAACATTAGAAGGTGTTGCAAGAGTGTCTGAAATTGTTAAAGCCATGAAAGCATTTTCCCATCCGGGTGTTGAGGAAAAAACTTTAACAAATATAAATGATGCCATTAAAAATACCATAATCGTTGCCCGTAACGAATGGAAATACATAGCTAACCTTATAACGGATCTTGATAATTCAATTCCCGATATTCCTTGTTTGCCCGGTTTGTTTAATCAAGTTATCTTAAACTTAATTATAAATGCTTGTCATGCCATTGAAGAAAGAAAAAAAATATCTCCGGAAAAAGGAGAAATAAAAATCAAAACCAAAATGGAAAACAACTTTGTTGTAATTGAAATAACCGATAATGGAATCGGAATTCCTAAAGAAAATGAAACAAAAATCTTTGATCCGTTTTATACTACCAAGGAAGTTGGAAAAGGAACAGGACAGGGTTTATCAATAGCTTATGATGCTATTGTTAATAAACATAATGGTGAAATTTATTTTGAATCGGAAAAAAATGTGGGAACCACTTTTATAATAAAAATTCCACCAAATTAAAAAGTTTTCTTAATCTTAAAAATTTTAATTGAGTTTTACTTTTTTTTAATTATAATATTAAAACTTTTAAGATTAAAACAATATCGTTTTAATTACTTCTTTTATAAAAAATATTGAGAATAAAAATGGCAAATCTTCGTGCATCAAAACCTAAGGAACTAAATTTTACTGATTTAAAGTGGTTTTGCGATTTGGATGTTTTTGATTTTGAGTCAACAACAACCGTAAAACCAATTGAAGGAATTGTTGGGCAGGAACGAGCATTAAAAGCATTAAAACTAGGGGTGGATCTGCGTGCTAACGGATATAATGTTTTTGTAACCGGACTTTCTGGTACGGGAAAATTAACTACAATTAAAAACGTACTTGAAAAAATCAGACCACAATGTCCATCTCTTAAGGATTATTTGTATGTGAACAATTTTAGAAATCCGGATATGCCTTTATTAATTGATTTACCTGCCGGGCAAGGAAAACAATTTAAAATTGATATGGCCGGGATAATTAAATTTTTCCAACAACAAATTCCCTTAGAATTGGAGACAAAAGAATTTGTTGCCAAGAAAAAAGAATTGATCGAAATTTATGGTCATAAGCAAGAATCTTTAATGGAAAAATTCGAAGAAAAATTAGCTAAAAATAATTTTGCAATCGGAAAAGTAAAAGTTAGTGGAACAGAAAAACCGGAAATTTTGCCGATAGTTGAGGGAAAACCGGCTTTTATTCAGCAACTGGATGACTTTGTAAGAGGTAAAATTTTAACAAAACAAAAAGCAAATTCAATTGCTAAAAAGTATTCCGAGTTTAAGCAGGAAATGGGACAGATAATTAAAACCAGTATGGTTTTAAGCAAAGAATTTCAAAACGAACTTGATGAATTGGAAATAGAGGCTGTAAGTATTGTAATAAAAGGTGCAATTGAAACACTTAATGAAAAATATGTGCACGAAAAAGTTCACTATTATTTGGAATTGGTTGAAGAAAGTATTTTTGAAAATTTGGATATTTTCAAATTTAAAACCGGTACTCGTCCTGAAAATGAAGAAGAAATAATAGAAGCTTATTTACATGACTACGAAGTTAATTTAATTCTTGATAATTCTAAAACCAAAGAATGCCCGGTTATTATTGAAACTTCGCCAACATTTCAAAATATTTTCGGTTCAATAGAAAAAGTTAGTGACGGGCAAGGCGGATGGATTGCAGATTTTTCAAGAGTAAAAGCAGGTGCTTTTTTAAGAGCCAATGGTGGTTATTTAGTATTGAATGCTTTTGATGCTTTTTCTGAAACAGGTGTGTGGAAAGCTCTAAAAAGAACATTGCTTTATGGAAAATTAAATATTCAAGATTTTAGTTCTTTACAATTTTATTCCCCAAGTATGCTTAAACCGGAACCAATTGAGGTGAATACAAAAGTTATTTTAATAGGTAATGCGGAAATTTATTCCATCCTTTCGGAACATGAAAATGATTTTAATAAAATATTTAAAGTAAAAGCAGAATTTGATTATGTTATGAACAGAACAAAAAGAGCTTTAAATGAATATGCCAGAGTTATTAAAAAATTAATTCAATCCGAAAATTTATTGGAATTTAATAATACTGCAATTGCAAACTTAGCAGAATATGGTGCCAGATATGCCGGACAAAAGGATAAATTAACAACAAGATTTGCTTACATTTCCGATATTGCTCGCGAAGCTTCATTTGCTGCAAAAGATGTTGGCGATAAAATCGTTACGGATTATCATATTAAAAAAGCATATCAAAGTCAGCGTGAAAGACATGGCTTATACGAAGAAAAATTGAGCGAACTTTATACCGATGGTACATTCCTAATTGATTTGACAGGCAGTAGAGTTGGTCAAATAAATGGTTTGGCAGTTTATGACAACGGAAATTATAGTTTTGGAAAACCTTCCAGAATTACAGCAGCTGTTTCACTCGGGAAGGGTTCAATTATAAATGTAGAACGTGAAGCCGGCTTAAGTGGTAAATCGCATAACAAAGCAATGCTTATTATTACCGGATATTTTAGAGAAACTTTTGGAAAATTTATGCCTCTTTCTTTTAATGCCAGCATCGTTTTTGAACAAGGTTACGGACCGATTGATGGTGATAGTGCTTCTGTAACGGAAATCTGTGCTCTGCTTTCTTGTTTATCTGAAATTCCAATTAAACAATCTTTAGCAATCACCGGATCGGTAAATCAAAAAGGTGATATCCAACCCATTGGAGGGGTAAACGAAAAAATTGAAGGTTTTTTTGATTTGTGCAAACGTAAAGGTTTAAATAAAAAACAAGGAGTTATAATTCCAATTCAAAATGTGAAAGATTTAATGTTAAATGATGAAGTAGTTGAAGCTGTAAAAAACAAGGAATTCCATATTTATCCCGTTGAAAGAGTTGAGCAAGCTGCAGAAATTTTGATGAGAGTTAAGGCCGGAAAAAGAAATGCATCCGGAAAATTTCAAGCTAAAACTATTTTCGGTGAAGTTGAAAAAACTTTGATTTTAATGAACAAAAAAGCACAAAGTTCAAAAAAATAATTTTATGAATAAATTTAATATGTGAAGGATAAAATGATTAACAGTGCAAAAACAAAAATATTAGCTACATTAGGACCGGCTGTAAATAATGAAGAAAAAATAAAAGAATTAGTAAAAGCAGGAATTAGTGGGGTTAGATTTAATTTCTCTCATTCCGATTATGAAATCTTTAAACAAATGCATGCGGCAGTTGAAAAAGTATCTGCCGATACAAAAAAATCAATTTCAATTTTGTTGGATTTAGGCGGCCCCAAAATAAGAACCGGAGAAATGAGTGAACCGGAAATTTTGATTAAAACCGGAGAGACAATTGAAATAACAACCGAAGATGTTGTTGGTACCAAAGATTTGATTTCAACATCATATAAATCTTTACCTCAAGATTCCAATATTGGTGATAAAATAATGATTGATGATGGATTGCTTCACTTAAGAATTATTGAAAAAAAAGAAAAATCGGTTGTTTGTAAAATTGAAACGGGCGGTCTTCTTAAAAGAAGAAAAGGAATGAATTTACCGGGAATGAAACTATCTACCCCGTCGGTTACAAAAAAAGATTTTTCGGATTTGGAATTTGCTCTTAATTATCGTATCGATTATATAGCATTATCATTTGTTCGCGAAGCAAATGATATTATTGATCTTCGCAAATGGCTTGAAAATAAAGGGCATGGTGATATTTCGATAATTGCAAAAATTGAAAAAGACGAAGCGGTAAGAAACTTTGAAAAAATACTTTACCATTCAGATGGAATAATGGTAGCTCGTGGCGATTTGGGTGTGGAAATGCACCCGCAAGATGTTCCTATCATTCAAAAAAATATTATTAGACGGTGTAATGAATTAGGAAAACCTGTTATTACTGCTACCCAAATGCTGGATTCAATGATTCATAATCCGATGCCAACAAGGGCTGAAGCTTCTGATGTTGCTAACGCTGTGTTGGATGGTACAGATGTTGTTATGCTTAGTGGAGAAACCTCCGTTGGTGCTCATCCGGCTTTAACCGTACAAACAATGGAAAATATTTTAATTAGAACAGAAAGTAATTTTCATCTTAAGAAAAAAATAAAATTTGATATACCTACCAAATTTGATGTGAATATTTTAGATGCCTTTGCCAGAAGTATTTCTCGGATTGCCGAACAAACAGAAGCGGCTTCTATTTTATGTTTTACCAGAACCGGCACAACCGCTCAGATGATTTCAAAATTCAGACCCGGTTGTCCGGTTTTTGCAGTTACAAACAGAAAAGAAACTTTTAATAAATTAGCTTTGCGATGGGGCGTAATACCATTGTTTTTTGAACAAATGATTGATGTTGATACTACGATTATTGATGTTTTGGAATTAATGAAATCAATGAACGCGGTTTCAAAAAATGATTTGGTAATTGTAACGTCCGGACAACCTTACTCGGATGAGCTTAGAGAAAACAATTTAAGATTTGAGTTGGTAAAATAATGATTCGGTTGCACCCCGCAAAATGGTGGATTGGAAAAAAGAATAGTGATAAAATTCAATGCCTCTTATGCCCACGAAATTGTATTATTGATGTTGGACAAAGAGGCTTTTGTAATATTCGCGAAAATATTAATGGCAAATTAATTACTCGTGGTTATGGTTTTCCTACCGGATTTCAAATTGATCCGATCGAAAAAAAACCCCTTTATCATTTTTATCCTTCACAAAACATTCTGAGTTTTGGTACGGTAGGGTGTAATTTGGATTGTAAGTTTTGTCAGAACTGGCATTTAACAAAATCAGCAGATTTGTATTATTCTTCGCCAAAGTATATTTCGCCCGAAACCGTAATTGATTACTGCAAAAAAAATAATTTAGGTATGATTGCTTTTACTTACAACGATCCCAATATTTTTGGAGAATACATAATTGATGTTTCAAAACTTGCAAAAGAAAATAAAATTAAAACCGTAATGGTTACTGCCGGATATGTTAATCCCGAACCTCGAAAAGAAATTTATGAATATATTGATGCTGTGAATATTGATCTAAAATCATTTAGTGAAAAGTTCTATAAAAAGTTTTGCGGAGCAAAATTAGAAACTGTTTTAAATACAATTTTGTGGTTGCACAATCAAAGAAATATTTGGATGGAGATAACTACTCTTTTAATTCCCAATGAAAATGATTCTAAAATGGAAATTGAGAATCTAACAAATTGGATTGTTACAAATTTGGGTACTGATGTACCACTACATTTTTCTGCTTTTTATCCTTCTTTTAAAATGACAAATTATCCTCCAACCGATGTATCTATTTTATTAACAGCAAAACAAATAGCTCAGTCAAAAGGAATAAAATATGTTTATTTGGGAAATGTGGATTTAAAAAATTCGCAAGATACTTTTTGCCCGAAGTGTAAATCTAAAGTAATAGAAAGAAACAGATACTCAACAAATATTTTAAGATTAAATAAAACGGTCTGCGCAAAATGCACCGAAACTATTCCCGGTAGATTTTAATTTGTGTTAAATTTATTTCAAGCTTTTTGAATTTCATTGTGCAGAAAAATAATTGCTTCCAATTTTCTTTATTATATATTCCAAAGAATTCTGGTTCTAATGGTTTAAGCTAATTTCCAATTAATTCAATGCATCATAAAAAATTTCAATCGGATGAAAAACCTCACGGCCGGTACCATCTTTTATTTGCTGACGACAACTGGTTCCCGGGGCTGATATTATTATGCTTTCGTCTGTTTCACGGATAGCCGGAAATAAAATCAGTTCACCTATTTTTATCGAAAGTTCATAATTTTCCTTCTCGTAACCAAAAGAACCTGCCATTCCGCAACAGCCGCTCGGTATTTCTTCAACCTCAAAATATTTTGGTAAACTTAACATTTGCTTTGTTGCTGCAGTACCGGCAATTGCTTTTTGATGACAATGACCATGCAATTTAATTTTTTGTTTTTTGCTTGTAAATTGTTCTTGAGTGATATTACCGTTTAGAATTTCCCTCGCAATAAATTCATCGAACATTAATGCATTTTTAGAAATGTTAACAGCAGAAGAATGTAATTTACCTTTTAGTAGTTCAGGGTATTCATCTCTGAAGGTTAAAATAGCCGAAGGTTCTATTCCTATTAATGGCGTTTCGGATGAAATTAGATTTCCGAATATTTTAACATTTTTTTCGGCAATATTTTTTGCTTCTTTTAATAAACCTTTTGAAAGAAAAGTTCTACCGCTTTCAAAATGTTGTACAGAATTAACTAAATACCCGATTTTGTTTAAGCTTAAAACGGTTTTGATTCCAATCTCAACATCATTAAAATTTGTAAACTCGTCAATAAATAAATAAACATTTCCTTTTGCTTTGTGTGGAATTATTTGTTTATGCTGTTTCAACCATTTTGCAAATGTAAATTTGTGTAAAAGGGGTAAAGTTCTTTCGGGAGCAAAAGAGAGAATGTTTTTAATAATGTTCGAGAAAAAATTATTTTTTGCGAAAAAATTATATTTCCAAGGGAATAAAGAAAGAAAAGAATTTATGCGTGGTGAATATGCAATTAATTTTGTTCGTAATGGAATTTTCTTTTCAGAAAAATAAAATTGCATAAATTCAGCTTTTAGCTTTGTCATGTCAACGTTTGAAGGGCATTCGGACTTACATGCTTTGCAAGAAAGACATAAAGATAGAACTTCATAAATATTATTCAAACTTAAATTATTTAATTCTAAAGAATATTCACTGTTAAAAAATTCTCGGAGAATATTTGCACGACCGCGTGTACTTTTATCTTCATCAAATGAGGCCATAAAAGTAGGGCACATTGTTCCACCGATTTTATGACTTTTCCTACAATCGCCCGAGCCGTTACATTTTTCAATTGCTTGCAAAAAACCACCGCTATCAGAGTAATCAAAATATGTATTTATTTTTTTTGGTTTATCTTTTAATGAATATCGTAATGATTCATTCATTCGCGGGGTATTTACAATCTTGCGCGGATTAAAAATATTTTTCGGGTCCCAAGTTTTTTTTATTTCCTTCATCAAGTTATAATTATGCTTACCAACAATTATAGGAATAAATTCACCGCGTAAACGACCG
>CAZCBD010000054.1:0-14289 GCA_964496755.1 uncultured Melioribacteraceae bacterium | reverse complement strand
AGTTGCAACCGGTGCCGCTTCCCATGTTGCCAAGGTTGGATTTAGCATTGAAGCCAGCATATCACCAACAATTGATGGGTAGGAAACTCCCGGAAACATTTGGTTTAAAAATAATGGGTGCCAGGTTTTAATGCTGTCTTTTAAAATATTTTCTGAAAATAAATCTAAGGCTCCGGCAAAGCCAATTCCTTTTTCAGGCGATTTGTTTTCAAAATATTTTTTGATAGTTTCTTCGGGAGAAAGTGGATTTGTAATTTTATCTTCGCTTTTTAGATAATAATCGGTAATAATTTCCAACAATTTTCGATTTATCTTTTCAAAATCTTCTCTATTATGATAACGTTCCAAAATATTTCGGTATTTGTTAATAAAAACAGTATGCAAAAGTAATCATTTTTTTATAAAGTCCGAATAATATTATATTTACTGTTAAAATAATTTTAAAATATGAATACTTTACTTCTTAAAAATATTAATTATTATTATCGTAGAGGAAGAGCTTCGTTTTCATTACGGAACATAAATCTTGAAATAATGAAAAATGATTTTGTTTCTATAATTGGTGCAAATGGTTCTGGAAAATCAACCTTGTTGAAAATAATGTCGGGTGCTTTAAAGCCAATCAGTGGGTCGATTTTTTTTAATAATGAAAATTATACTACTTTAAGTGAACGTATGATTGCTCAAAATATTGCATATGTACCACAATCCGGTGGAATAATTTTTCCGTATTCGGTTTATGAAATTGTTTCCATGGGAAGAACCCCTTTTCTAGGGAAAATGGGTTTTACAAATAGTAGTGATGAAAATATAATAAATTCGGTTATGGAAAAAGTTGAAATTACTCACTTAAAGTATTCAGGAATAAATGAAATATCCGGTGGTGAAGCGCAACGAGTATTAATAGCAAGAGCATTGGTGCAGGAGCCCAAGGTTCTTTTGCTTGACGAACCAAGTTCTCATTTGGATTTGCATCATCAAGTTTCCGTTTATAATTTATTAAAGCGTTTAAATAAAGAGGGTATAACAATTATAACCGTTTCACATGATCTTAATTTATCGGGGAATTTTTCGAATCGTGCAATTTTATTATCCGAAGGTGAAATTGTTATCGATGATGCCATCAACAAAGTTTTAACTGAAAAAAATATTAAAAAATATTTTAAAGTTATTGCAAGAGTGGAAAAATCAAATTCAACAAATAATGTTTCGGAAAATGAGATTTCAGTTTTAATTAATCCTAAAATACCTTAAAAAAATAAATTATCTTTTTGAACTAATTTTTTAGAATTGTATTTTTAGAGTCTTAAATAATTTTAGTGGGAACATTTTAATGAATATTAAAAAATCGAATAGAAGAAAGTTACGAGAAAAATGTTTGCAAGTTCTTTATGGTTATGAAATGAATGGTGAGGGTTTATCAATATTAATAAATGGCACATTTTCAGATGTTCCTTCGGGGCCGGACAAATCTTTTGCAGAAAAATTAATAAATACAACTATTTCGCATCGAGATGAATTCGATAGATTAATTTCAAAACGTGTAAACAATTGGGAAATGGAAAGAATTGCATTAATTGACAAGTTATTGTTACGTCTCGGCATTGCCGAGCTTATTTATTTTGATGATATTCCACCCAAGGTTTCAATAAATGAAGTTTTAGAAATTTCAAAAGAATATAGCACATCTAATAGTAGCAAATTTATTAATGGAATTTTAGATGCGATTTTAAATGAATTGAAATCCGAAGGAAAACTTATTAAATCGGGCAGAGGATTAATTGACGAGAGTCTGCCGAAAAAAAATGAAAATAATGACAAATAAAAAAAAAATATTTGTATGGACTTTATTTGATTTTGCGAACACATCATTTTCAATTGTAGTAGTAACTTTTCTTTTTGCGGTTTATTTTAAAGAAACAATTGCCGAGGGGAAACCGATTGGGGATTTATATTGGAGCTTGGCTACAAGTATTTCAATGGTTGTTACGGCAATTATTTCTCCGATACTTGGTGCAATTGCCGATTATTCAGCCGGCAGAAAAAGGTTTCTTTTATTTTTTACTTTGCTTTGTATTGTTTCAACAGCTTCTCTTTATTTTACTGGTAAAGGGGATTTATTCTTTGCTGTAATAATTTTTATACTTGCAAATATTGGATTTGAATCAGGGTTGGTTTTTTATGATGCCTTTTTGCCCGATCTAACTTCTCCGCATAATTTTGGTAGAGTTAGCGGTTATGGTTTTGCCATGGGCTATTTAGGGTCGTTGGCAACTTTAGCAATAGCATTTCCTTTTATTCAAAGCAATTTGATTAAAGAAACTTTTCCCATTTCCGCTTTGTTCTTTTTAATTTTTTCCCTTCCGATATTTATTTTCTTAAAGGATAATAGAAAAAAAAATTTACCGCATGTTTCATTTATTAAAATCGGTGTTTCACGGGTTTTAACTACTATTAAAAATCTTAAACATTACAAAAATTTGGCAATGTTTTTACTTGCTTTCTTTTTTTACATAGAGGGAGTGAATACAGTTATTTTTTTTTCCGGTAATTATGCAAGCACAACTTTACATTTTACAATAAATGATTTAATAATATTTTTTATAATTGTTCAAACTACTGCAATAGGTGGATCAATTGTATTCGGAATTATTTCTGATTCGCTTGGACAAAAAAAAACAATTATAATATCGTTACTTATCTGGATTTTAACAATGGGGTTTGCCTACATTACAAGTTATCCCGATTCTCAATTTGTTGTAATACTTTCAAAATTTCTTGAAGTATCTGTGTCCGATTTTCAATTATATTCATTTTATGTAGTGGGACTTTTGGCCGGCAGTGTAATGGGGGCAACCCAATCAACAAGTAGAAGTTTTATGTCGAAATTAACTCCGGATGAAAAACGAACTGAGTTTTTCGGATTTTATTCTTTTTTCGGAAAAAGTTCTGCAATTGTTGGGCCCTTGGTTTTTGGTTTGGTTAGTTTTTTAACCGAAAGTCAGAGTTTGGCGATACTTTCAATTTGTTTTTTCTTTATTATTGGCTTGGTTATTTTGCAATTTGTAACAGATCCTATGGATAGTTAGTGAAATGTTAAAATACACTGCTTGGATACATTGGCATATAACAAGAGTTTGCAATTTTAATTGTGAGTATTGTTTTAGCAAAATGCCTTTGAAAAATGTAAAATTGAAAAATATTGATTACCAAAAAATTTTGAATGTATTTGAAAAAACGAAAAAAATATTCAGACTAAGTTTTACCGGGGGCGAGCCTACTTTAATTCCAAATTTTACTGAAGCAATTGAAAATATTTCTAAAGAACATTTTTTGTCATTTAATTCAAATTTGGTTTCCACCGATTTTAATGATTTTGTTGTTAAAATTAATCCCGAAAGAATAATCGAAATTCATGCTTCATTTCATTTTCATGAATTAAAAAGAAGAGGACTATTGGAATTATTTTTCAAAAATTATTTAATGTTAAAAGAAGCAGGGTTTGATATTTATGCTGAACAAGTGG
Source organism: uncultured Melioribacteraceae bacterium (assembly GCA_964496755.1). Classification (GTDB taxonomy): domain Bacteria; phylum Bacteroidota; class Ignavibacteria; order Ignavibacteriales; family Melioribacteraceae; genus CAZCBD01. The sequence continues at coordinate 10,763 of CAZCBD010000054.1, read as the reverse complement.
CTTATCCATTGATTTTAAAAGAAGCAAATCAAATAAAAGAACAGTTTCAGAAAAATAATATTGAAATAAATTTCTCGCCTTTTTTAGGTAAGTATAAACAGCAGTTGTATCCTGAAAATTATTTAAAGGAAGAGATTAAAAAATTCGGTATAAAAAATATCGATAAGTTTGAGGGCAAAGGGGAATTATGTAATGCTGGTTTCACTGCTGCAGTGGCATTTTCGAATGGTGATATTTATAAATGTTTTAATGATAAAAAAAAACTTGGTAATTTATTTGTAGGAATAGATTTTCTGAGTGAGATGGAAATTTGCAAATCGAAAGTTTGTGGATGTCCTCTAAAATTATATGATAAACAATTATTTGATGAAAGTTAAAAAAAGAAAAGTTAAAAAAAGAAAAGTTAAAAAAAGAAAAGTTTAGAGAAATTAAAAAGTATTTAAAAATAAAAAGCCCTGATTTAGTTCAGGGCTTTTTAAAATATATGCTTATAATTAAAATATACTAAACGCAACAGTTAATCCTGCCATTACAATAGAAACCATGCTCATTAATTTAATCAAAATGTTTAATGAAGGGCCAGAAGTATCTTTGAAAGGATCACCAACAGTATCACCAATTACACTGGCTTTATGGGCTTCAGAGCCTTTACCGCCATAAGCACCGGATTCAATGTATTTTTTGGCATTGTCCCAAGCACCACCTGAATTAGCCATAAAAATAGCCATAACGAAACCGGAACCCAATCCGCCAATAAGTAAACCAATAGTTCCCGCAACGCCGAAAATAATTCCCATGGCAATTGGGGCAATAATAGCTAATAATGAAGGTAAAACCATTTCAATTTGTGCGCCTTTTGTTGAAATTTCAACACAAGATGCATAGTCGGGAGTTGCCGTACCGTCAAGTATTCCTTTAATTTCACGAAATTGACGGCGAACTTCGTCAACCATTTTTTGTGCTGCGCGACCAACAGCATTCATTGTTAATCCCGAGAACATAAAAGCCATCATCGAACCCACAAAAATACCGATTAAAACTTTGGGATTCATTAAATGTACTTCAAAGTAATTCATGTATTGTGTAAGTGAGAGTGAATTAATTTGTTCCGGAGAAACTAATTTTTCCCCGTTAGGGAAAATGTATTGAGAGATGCTTCCTGTGTCGAATAATCTGTGGATACCTATTTTTAATTCTTCAATATATGAAGCTAATAAAGCAAGTGCGGTTAAAGCTGCAGAGCCAATTGCAAATCCTTTACCTGTTGCTGCTGTTGTATTGCCTAATGAATCCAAAGCGTCGGTTCTTTTTCTGATTTCTTCGCCAAGTCCGCTCATTTCGGCATTACCACCAGCATTATCGGCAATAGGTCCGTAAGCATCTGTAGCCAAAGTAATTCCTAAAGTTGAAAGCATTCCAACGGCAGCAATTCCAATGCCGTAAAGTCCGGCACCCATATTTGTAAAATCAAAACCGGAAGCGGTTAAGAAAGAAAGAATAATACCAATTGAAATCATAATAACCGGTATTACGGTAGAAGTCATTCCAACACCAAGTCCTGCAATAATTACTGTTGCAGGTCCGGTTTGTGCACTTTCGGCAATTTTTTTAGTGGGTTTATATTCTTCGGAGGTGTAATATTCAGTGGCTTTACCGATAACAATACCAACAACTAAGCCGGTAACAATTGATGCCCAGACACCCCAAACATTTTCAATTTCCAGTACTTTTAAAATAATAAATGAAAAAACTAAAATTAGAACCGAACTAACGTTTACTCCTCTGCCAAGAGCTCCGAGTAAAAGCTTTTGAGAAGCACCTTCTTTAGTTTTAACTAAATAAATACCAAGTATAGAAAGTACAATGCCAATTGCGGCAATTAACATCGGAGCAAGAACGGCTTTAAATTGAGCTTCGGGAGATGCTGTATATGCAGCGGCTCCAAGAGCGGCAGTAGCTAAAATTGAACCGCAATATGATTCGTATAAATCTGCTCCCATACCGGCAACGTCACCAACATTGTCACCAACATTATCGGCTATTGTAGCGGGATTTCTTGGATCGTCTTCAGGAATACCGGCTTCTACTTTACCTACCAAGTCGGCACCAACATCAGCTGCTTTAGTAAAAATACCGCCGCCAACACGTGCAAATAATGCCTGGGTTGATGCACCCATACCGAAGGTTAACATTGTAGTGGTAATCACCATCATTTTATGAATAGGTTCCATATCAATAGCTGAGTTTAAAACTATGAACCAAAGTGAAATATCTAATAAACCTAAACCAACAACTACAAGTCCCATTACAGCACCACTTCTAAAAGCTACTTTTAAACCATGGTTCAGTGAATCTCTACATGCATTGGCTGTACGAGCCGAAGCATAAGTTGCTGTTTTCATTCCAAAAAATCCGGCTAATCCGGAAAAGAAGCCACCTGTTAAAAATGCAAATGGGACCCAATGATTTTGATAATCAAAACCATAAGCCATTATTGAAAAAATAGCTGTAATAATTATAAAGAAGAATAAAACTACCTTGTACTGTTGCTTAAGATATGCCATTGCTCCGTCACGAACGTGTTGAGCAATTTTCTTCATAGTATCTGTTCCTTCATCTTCTTTCATAACTTGACGAAAGAAAATATAAGCAAACATTAACGCCAGTACTGAACATACCGGGACAATCCAAAACAAATTATTTAACATATTTGCTCCATGTGTTTCAAAAAATGAATAAATCAATTAATTGTGGTTATTAAGACTATTTGTAAAAACCATATCTAACTATAATAAACTAAGTTATTAAATTAAAAATAATTTCGCAATTCTTAATTTTAAAATTGACTTGTTAATTCTTTATAATTATTTTATTTAATTAAGTAAGTAAATACTAATTAATTGTTAGGGCATGAAAATGGAAACAGAAGAAAAAAAATTGAAAGCAACTGTTAGTGAGTACAAAGGAAATCCTGTAATTTCTTTACCTCTTGGAAATAATGAAAGGTACTCTTTTACTTTCGGATTAACCAAAGCTAAAGCCGTTTTGGAATATTTGGATGATATTAAGAAATTTGTTGAGGCCGAAGATGCTAAAACGGAAGAAACCAAAACGGAAGAAACCAAAACGGAAGAAAAATCCGAGTAATAATTTCGAGTAATAATTTGTAATTATTCTTTAATCTTTATAAGCGGGTATAATAGTAGTAATACCAAAGATATTGTTGCTATTGAAAAACCTATGCCCCAAATATCAGCTAATAAACCGATTATTGGTGATAAGATTGCAGTGAATATTGTTCTTGTTTGAGATTCTATTGATAACCCTGTTGCCAATTGTTTTTTTGGAATAACTTCGCTGACGCAGCTTACATTTAAAGGTCTTCTGATATTTTGCATTGCAAAAATTAAAACAAAAAATAAAATTGTTAGAATTGAAATATTTATTTCAAATAAATAACCTCCTATTGCCATTAATATAACTCCCATCAGATAAGTGATATTTATGGCTTTACTTAAACTTTTTAATTTATTTTTTACTCTTCCCGCATTTTTAGATGCAATGGAATTAATGTTGTAAATTATAAAATAAGTGATCGAAATTATTAGAGTTGTTTTAAATTGTTCCGATTTATATGAAAGAATTGGCAAAGAAACAACAAATGTGTTTAAAATTGGTTGTAAATAATCTTTTAATGATTTAAACAATCCGTCAAAAAGTCCTGAATTTACTATTCTAATCCGAAAATCTTTGTTTCGGAAAAATGAAAAAAAGTTTTTAATGCCTTCATTTTTGTTTACTTTAATTCCGTCAAGTTTATCAGGATAGGTATAAACATTAATCATGTTCAACAAATAAGGAATAACCGAAACAATAAAAATTATTTTGTAATCTCCATTATTTAATAAAATAAGAGCTCCGGCCAAAAGAGAAGAAATTGCTGAACCTTTTTGCGACCAACTGCGTGTGTGTCCGTAAAACTCGGCTTTAAAATCAAGTAAATTATTCATTTCCAAGTAGTCTAAAATAATAGCTTTGTGAGTACCTGTTCTAAAGGCATCGCCAACCGAATAAAAGATCATTGCTAAAACAAGAAACCAAAATTCCGGACTGAAAAAGAATATCAAAAAAGAAAAGATGTAGAATAAGAAAGAAAAAATTAAAGATTTTTTTCGGCTTGTAATATCAGCATAAATTCCGGTCGGTATTTCAAAAATAACTACACTGATTTCTCTAATCGAATATAAAATTCCAATTTCGAAAAAAGTTAAGCCGGTTTCGGAAAGATAGATTAAAAGAAATGGATCGAAAAGTCGGATATTTTTTAGAAAACCGTAAAAACAAAATTTATAAAACTGTAAGTTCTTGGGAAACATTGTTAGATTATAATTTTATTTTAGTACCGGTTTTAACACCGAAACATATTAACTCGGAATTGTTTTGTTCAATAACTCTTTTGCAGTCTTCAACAATTTTGTCTATTTGTAGATCGGTTCTTTCTTGATTGTGGTGAAATAATCCGAATTGTTTTACATTTGCATCCAAAGCTAATTGTAGTGCTTTTTTATATGTGGAATGTCCCCACGATTTAGTTTTTTTGTATTCTTTTTCGGTAAATTCAGCGTCGTGAAAAAGCAAATCGGCATTAAGTGAAAATTCAACATAATCTTTATATTCAAATCCGCCTGCATGTTGAAAAGTTAATTCGTTATCGGTTAAAAAAACAAAAGATTTACCATCCTCAATAAATTTATAGCCTATTGCATGATTAGGATGACTTAATGCAATAGGGATAATTTCAACGGTATCGATTGTAAATGGTTTTAATGCTGCTCCGTGAAATGTTATTTCGGCACTTAAATCTTCGTAATCCACAGGAAAGAAGGGAGGAATCATTGAGGATGAAAAAATTTTTCTAATTGCTTCTTGTGCAAAAGGGCAGCCGTAAATATCAATTTTTTTCCCTTTCATGTAAATCGGTTTAAAAAACGGAAAGCCGAGTAAATGATCGAGGTGTGAGTGTGTAAAAATAATACTCACTTCATTGATTTCATTTTTTAAAATTTTAGTCCCGAGATTTCTAATTCCCGAACCGGCATCAATAATTATTCTATAATTATTTTTTGAAATAATTTCCACGCATGTTGTATCGCCGCCATATTCCAAAAAATCTTGTCCCGAAACAGGTATTGAACCTCTTGAACCCCAATTTATTATTTCCATTATTATCCCGTTTTTTTTCTTGAAAAATATAACTCAAATTGAAGATAAAATAAAGTTCTAATTTGAATTAAATTGAGTAGAAAAAAGATTAATTATTTTAGCTGTTGATTTGTCGTGTAAGTTACTATGATTATTTTCTTTCAATTCAATTAAAATATTTTTTGCCAAAGCTTTTCCCAATTCAACTCCCCACTGGTCAAAACTGAATATATTCCAAATGATACCTTGAACAAAGATTTTATGTTCATAAATTGCAATTAGCATTCCCAATGTTTTTGGGGTCAATTTTTTAAAAAGTAATGTGTTTGTTGGTTTATTGCCATCAAATATTTTAAAGCTAAGTATTTCTTGAATGGCTTTTTCAGAGAGTTGTTTTAATTTTAATTCATTATAAACTTCATCTTTGGATTTACCTTTCATCAGTGCTTCGGTTTGTGCAATAAGGTTAGCTGTTAATTTTAATTGATGGTCGGCTCTTTTGTAGTGAGATTGGGAAAAGCCGATAAAATCTGCGGGAATTAATTTTGTGCCTTGATGTATTAATTGATAAAAGGCATGTTGGCCGTTTGTCCCGGCTTCGCCCCAAATAATAGGTCCGGTTTGGTAGTTAATTTTATCGCCGTTTCTGTCAACCGATTTTCCGTTGCTTTCCATATCAGCTTGTTGAAGATAAGCCGGGAATCGTTTTAAATTTTGGTTATATGGTAAAATGGCATAGGATTGGGCATTAAAAAAATTATTGTACCAAATACCAATTAAAGCAAGTATTACGGGGATATTTTTTTTAAATTCAGAGTTTCTAAAATGTGTATCAATTTTAAAAGCACCTGATAAAAGTTTTTCAAAATTTTTATAACCAACTCCGCAAGCAATTGATAATCCAACTGCACTCCACAATGAATATCTGCCACCAACCCAATCCCACATTCTAAAAATGTTGTTTTCCGCTATTCCAAATTCTTTTGCCAGTTTAATGTTTGTAGAAACGGCTACAAAATTTTTTTCGATTGCTTTTGTTGAATTTGTGTGTTTCAGCACCCAATCTTTTGCGGTTTGTGCATTTGTTATTGTTTCTTGTGTTGTAAAGGTTTTGGATACGATTATGAATAAAGTATTTTCCGGAGTTAATTTTTTCAGTACCTGCGAAATATGAGTCCCATCAATATTGGAGACAAAATGTACATTCAAATTATTGTGATATGGAGTTAAAGCTTCATAAACCATAGCTGGCCCCAAGTCGGAACCACCAATTCCAATATTTACAATATCAGTAAAATTTTTACCGGAAAAACTTTTTTTATTTCCGGATATGATATCTTCGGAAAAAGATTTCATTTTGTGTTGAACGTCTTTTATTTCTGCATAGATATTTTTTCCGTCAATCATTATTTCCGGCAGATAATTTTTATTACGCAAAGCAGTATGCAAAACGGCACGATTTTCCGTTTCATTAATTTTTGCGCCTGTAAACATTAATTCAATTGCGGTTTTAAGCTTGCATTCTTCGGCCAGAGAAATTAATAAATCTAAAACTTCATCATCAATAATATTTTTCGAAAAATCGAAATATAAATCTTCAAAGTTAATTGAATATTTATCAACTCGGTTTTTATCGCTTTCAAAAAAATCCGAAATGCGTTTACTGTTTATTGAATTAAATATTTTCTTTAAACTTTGCCATTGTTTTGTTTTTATTGGATTAACGCGAGGTAGCATTTTTATAACCCGTTTATTTTTTTAATTTTTAATTATATTTAATTCAACATTAATCTACAAGTTGAAAATAATAAATGATTGAAGCTAAACCATATTTTTTAGATTGCGGAATACAAAATTATAGTTGGGGAAAAAAGGGTAAAAAATCTTTTGTCTCAAATTTTTTAAAAAATAAAATTGATAGCGAAAAACACTATGCGGAATTATGGATTGGTAACCATTCCAAATTGCCCTCATCTGTTTTGATAAACAAAAAAAAATTTTCTTTTGCAGAATTATCCGAAAGCGACTTAAAAAAAATTTTTGGTAAATCGAACAAAAAAGACTTTTCATTTTTATTAAAAATATTATCTGCAGGGCAACCTCTTTCTATACAGGTTCATCCTAATAAAAATCAAGCGGAACAATTACATGAAATTGATCCGACAAATTATCCGGATAATAATCATAAACCTGAAATAGCAATTGCCGTAACGGAATTAGATGCGTTGGTTGATTTAAAAAAAGGTAAAGATTTTTTTAAAACTTTGGAAATATATCCTGAAATCATTGAATTAATTGGTTATGAATTGTTTGAAAAAATTATTTCAAGAGAGAATAAAATTGAAAATAAAATAAGAGAAATAATCTCAATTATTTTGGATAAGAGTGATAATGATCGGGGAAAATTTAAGTTTGAATTATTGAAGCTTAAAGAAAAAATTCGTGGAAAAACAAATAAAACAAACAATGAGAAAATATTCTTACAGGAGGGGGAAAAATATCCAAATGATGTAGGACTGATTTTTGTTTTACTGATGAATTATTTAAAACTAAAAAAGGGGGAAGCAATATTTCTTTCTTCCGGAATTATTCATGCATATTTAAAGGGTGATATTGTTGAGTGTATGGCCAATAGCGATAATGTTATTCGAGCAGGATTGACAAAAAAAGTTAAAGATAAATCCACGCTATTAAAAGTAATGAATCTTAATTCGGAATTAAATATAATTAAACCGGATAAAACCGAAAGATTCGAATATAAAGTAGATATAAGTGATTTCAGATTAACCAAATATCAGTACGGACAATTCAAAGAAATTGAAATTATTGATAACAACAAAATTAAAATATTTGTTTTGCTAGAGGGTAAGTTAATAATAAAAAATCCCGATTTTACTTTTGAGGCAAAATCAGGCCAAGTAATATTAATTCCTGCGTGTTTGGAAAATTTTATAATTAAAGCCGAAAATTGCTTGTTTTTTGAAGCAAGCTAAATTTCGTAATCTATCACTTCGCGGTTGGTTGTGTTTGCTTTTACCAATTTGGCAACCTTTTGGTGCAAAGGATGATTTTGATAAACGGCTAAAGCATTAAAATTTTCCAGTTCCGAATAAAGAGCCAATTCTTTTGAACTTTTGCCCGATAAATCTATTCCAACTTCCAATTTAATTAAACCTTCGATTTTTCCATTTAAAGCTTCCAGTTCTGTTTTTAAATTGGTGGCAATTTCAATTTCTTTTTCATTTAGGTTCCAAAATACAATATGCTTGATCATTTTTTCTCCAAGTTTTTAATAACCAGAATTTCACAAATATTATTTGTTAAATTTATCCAACCGCGATTTTCATTTAATTCTACCGTGATTGTGGAATTTTTTTGTACAGTGATTTTTTTATTTTGTGTAAGCAAAGTAGGTGAACCTTTCAGAACAAAAAAAATCACATTGTAAGGAAGTGTGTGTAAACCAACCTCACCGTTTGGGTTAATTGTTAATTTAACTATTTCAATATTTTTAAAATTGGTAATGCTATTACCTATAACATTGCTTTGGTTATAAATTTGCAACCAATTATTTGATTCAATAATTTTCATATTCTCTTTTATTTTGTTGATAAAATAAAAACAACTCAGACTTAAATTAATTATATTTCGTAAAATAAAAAACTATAAGCGAAAAGATGGATCATTATTTTCAAATAAAGCGAGATTTTCGAATTCAATTTCAAATTTTTGATGAACTGTTTTCTTATACGGAAAAGAAAGTTTTTTTAAATCGCAATTTTGTTGAAAATAAAATAGGTTTAATTAATTCTTCAAAAGAAATAAAGCATACAATCACTTTTGCGGAATTGAATGCAATTGCTTTAATACAAAATGCTCAATATAATGTTATTAATTATTTTGAACATACAATTTCAACATTTTCTTTACAAAGTTTAATTAAACACTTAGAAAAAAAACTTGGAGATAAAAACTTAAAAAGTGTTCTGTTAAATTTTTTAGAAAATTTTCCGAACACGGAAATCTTTAATGGTAGAATTTCGGCAATTGATTATTTGTTGTCAAATAAAGAAAACAAAACCGGTTGTGGAATAACAATAGAAAATATTATTTTATTTAGTTTATTGAATTCAAATTCCGCAACAAAGAAGTATCGAAAGATTTTCGATGAAAAATTATTAACTCCATTTTATCGTTACCAATTACTTTTGCAAAGTATTAAAGATTATTTCTTTTTCGAAAAAAGAATAGATCACAAAACATTAATAGAATTGCTTGAAGAACCTCAGAAAAAATTCCCCGAAGATTTATTAAAACAAATAGAATATATCTCTGAAAATTGGAAAAATTTTTTAAGTCGGAATTTTTATGAACAAATACTAAGAGGAAAAGATAAACTCAAAGAAACTTCTCCCAAATTTTGGTCGGGCAAAGCTGAAATATCTATCCCGAAGTTTAATGATGAATATTTTAATTCTAATATTGAGTGGGAGAAAAGCACTCCTCGGCCGGCAGAAGAAAAATACAGCCCCGAAATTCATTGGATGCCCGGTTTAGTAATATTAGCAAAAAACATTTTTGTTTGGATGTATCAACTTTCCAAAAAATATAGTCGGGAAATAAAATATTTAAGTCAGATTCCGGATGAAGAGTTAGATTTAATTCGATCTCGTAATATTTCCGGCTTATGGCTTATTGGGTTGTGGGAGCGTAGTAGAGCTTCAAAAAGAATAAAAGAAAAAACGGGTAACCCTGAAGCGGTTGCATCGGCTTATTCAATATTTGAATATAAAATTGCAAATGAATTAGGAGGAGAGGAAGCTTTTAATATTCTTGATGCAAAATGCAAAGAAAGGGGAATCCGATTAGCAAGCGATATGGTAACTAATCATACGGGTATTTGTTCAAAGTGGATTTACGAGCATCCGGAGTACTTTATTCAAACAAATAAATTGCCCTTCGAAAATCACACCTTTGAAGGTGAAAATCTATCGGATAATCCTGATTTTGAAATTAAGATTGAGGATGGATATTATTCCAAAACCGATGCTTCCGTAGTGTTTAGAAGAAAGAACCTTAAGACTGATGAAGTAGTCTACATTTATCACGGTAATGACGGGACGAATATGCCGTGGAATGATACTGCACAATTGAACTTTATTCTCCCCGAAGTGAGAGAAGCGGTAATTCAAGAAATATTAAATGTTGCAAAAAAAACATCTATTATTCGCTTCGATGCTGCGATGACACTGGCAAAAAAACACTTTCATCGCTTATGGTATCCGAAACCCGGCACAGGAGGAGATATTCCAACACGGTCGGATTATTCAATGTCGGAGGAGGAATTTAATAAACTCTTTCCGGTAGAATTTTGGAGGGAGGTTGTTGATAGAATAAATTCCGAGCAACCCGATACACTTCTTCTTGCGGAAGCTTTCTGGTTAATGGAAGGCTACTTTGTAAGAACTCTTGGAATGCACAGGGTTTATAACAGCGCTTTTATGAATATGCTTGTGCGCGAAGAAAACTTTAAGTTTAAACAATTGATTAAAAATACTTTG